>NZ_JBVHVT010000028.1:0-95860 GCF_055564695.1 Streptomyces sp. NPDC029014 | reverse complement strand
CCCCCCCCCCCCCCCCCCCCCCCCCCCCCCCCCCCCCCCCCCCCCCCCCCCCCCCCCCCCCCCCCCCCCCCCCCCCCCCCCCCCCCCCCCCCCGTCGTTCCCTGCTGGTTCGCTGCTACTGGAGGTGCTTCTTGACGGCGGCGGCGACGCGCCCGCCCTCCGCCAGCCCGGCCACCTTCGGGGACACGAGCTTCATGACGGCGCCCATGGCCCGCGGCCCCTCGGCACCTGCGGCACGCGCCTCCTCGACGGCCTGCGCCACGATCGCGGCGAGCTCGTCGTCGCTCAGCTGCTTCGGCAGGTAGGTGTCGAGGAACTCGCCCTCCGCCGTCTCCCGCTCGGCCTGCTCCGCACGGCCGCCCTGGGCGAACGCCTCAGCGGCCTCGCGGCGCTTCTTCGCCTCCTTGGCGATCACCTTGAGGACCTCGTCATCGGAGAGGACGCGCGCCTCCTTGCCCGCCACCTCCTCCTTGGTGATCGCGGCGAGGGTCAGTCGCAGCGTGGAGGAGTGGAGCTCGTTGCGCTCCTTGATCGCGGTGGTGAGGTCGTCCTGCAGCTTGGCCTTGAGCGTGGTCATGCACATGAGTCTGCCAGGTGCGGGGGCGGTGGCGCCTTCCGGTTTTCCGGGTCTGAGACGATGGCCCCATGCGTGCGCGTTACGGAGTACCCCTGAAGGTCACCGCCGGAATCGCGGCGGTGGGGGCCGCCGGTGTGGCCTATGCCGCCGGCTTCGAGGCGCGGTCCTTCCGCCTGCGCCGGATCACGATTCCGGTTCTGCCCGCCGGAATGCGCCCCCTGCGCGTACTGCAGGTGTCGGACATCCACATGGTCAGCGGCCAGCGCAAGAAGCGCGCCTGGCTGCAGTCCCTGGCCGGGCTGCGTCCGGACTTCGTCGTGAACACCGGCGACAACCTCTCCGACACGGAGGGCGTGCCGGAGCTGCTCGACGCGCTCGGCCCGCTGATGTCGTTCCCGGGCGTGTACGTGTTCGGCTCGAACGACTACTACGGGCCGCGGCTGCGCAACCCCGGGCGGTACCTGATCGAGAAGCTCCAGGGCCGCCACGGGCTGAACGGCAACAAGCCGGTGGTCGGCGCCGTGCACAACCCGTGGGAGGGCATGCGGGACGCCTTCGACGCGGCAGGCTGGGTGAACCTCACCAACACGCGCGGCCGGCTGAAGCTGGACGGGCTGGAGCTGGCCTTCACCGGCCTCGACGACCCGCACATCAAGCGCGACCGCTACGAGCGGGTCGCCGGCGGTCCCGAGGCCGACGCCGACTTCTCGATGGCCGTGGTGCACGCCCCGTACCTGCGCAGCCTGGAAGCCTTCACCGCGGACGGCTACCCGCTGATCCTGGCGGGACACACGCACGGCGGGCAGCTGTGCGTCCCCTTCTACGGGGCCCTCGTCACCAACTGCGACCTGGACACCGACCGGGTCAAGGGGCTCTCCACCCACGAGACCGGCGGCCACCGCGCCTACCTGCACGTTTCCGCAGGCTGCGGCACCAACCGCTACACCCCGGTCCGGTTCGCCTGCCCCCCGGAGGCCACGCTGCTGACCCTCGCCCCGAAGGCCTAGCGGCCCCACGGGCCGCCCCGCGAAAACCGGATTTCGTCTCCGGGCCAGGGTCCGCTAAAGTAATCGATGTCGCCAGGGCGAAGGCCCGGAAACGGCGGCGATCGGGGTGTAGCGCAGCTTGGCAGCGCGCTTCGTTCGGGACGAAGAGGTCGTGGGTTCAAATCCCGCCACCCCGACAGAGTAAGACCAGGTGAGAGCCGGTGCAGAGCAATCTGCACCGGCTCTCTCTGCGTCTGGGTGACTAACTGAGTGACGCCCTGCCGGAAGGCGCGCCGGACGGCGGTGGAGCCAGCTCCGTCCACTGGTCACCTGCGGCGAGCCGGCCCCAGCCCTGGCTTCCGGCGCCGGGCGCGGGGGTGCCGTGGATCCGGCTGAGCGAGGCGCGCAGCACCTGCTTGAGCTTGTTCTTGGCCTCGGTCTTGGCCTTGCCCCTGCCCTTCTGCCACGACGCGCTTGCCTCTCGCGTCGAACCCCCGGCGTCACGGTGGCGATCGCACCGCTGCCGCGGCGCGTCCCAGGGGACACCGCCGTCTCCCCTTCAGGCGTCGTGAACTCAACCGGGACAACCACGTCGTCCTCCGTGGCCCGCTGCATGCACAGCCGAAGCGGCGGCCGCAGACGATGCCGCTGTCGCCTTCCGCCGGAAAAGCAACTTCCTCACCTCTATGGTGAAGACATGGCTCTGAACTCGCCCAAAGTTCTGGCAGGGCTTCGACTGCTCCTCCTGTGTGATTTTATCGCTTTCTCGGGGACCGCTTTAGTCGATGCCGTCAGATACTGGGATGCTCAAGCCGCCACTATCCTCCTACGATTCATTGTCGGGATTGTCAGCCTAATCGCCTGGCGTGACGTGGGCCGCCCTTGGCGCGGTCGGCCGAGGAAGCCATGGGAGTTCCCGAGTGTTGTCGCCAGCCAAGCATCTGCCCTTCCCTTGCTGTTCGTCCCGATCAGCATCGAGGTGAGCAGCCGCGTTCACGACCGCGTGGACATTGCGCTCTTCGGTATCACGTTGCTTCTGCTTGGCGGTGCGGTCGCGGTTCTCTTGGGTGCCGTCATGGAGCGTCCAGCCGGCACCATGAAGGGCGCATGGGTGGCAATCATCGCGCTCCTTCCGCTGGCTGGTGTGGTCCAGTTCTGGTACCTGACTTTTTACAAGCCGGTCCACGAGCTCCCGCAGGTGAACGTGGTCGCCAACCTCGACGAGGTGAGGCGATACGGGGGAGTCACCCACATGCGCGGAAGCGTCGACCTGGAAAATGCGGGCGAAGGTGAGCTGAACGTTCTCGGGGCCCTGTACACGGTCACAGGGCACGCGGTGGCGTCGCCGGATCACATGATGACGAATGGAGAGGTGACTTCCAGTCTCGGTATGCCCTGGCGCGTGACATCCGGGGATCTGAGTCCCTACAAGGGGTTGATCAAAATCGGCCGCCTGGTGAGGCCTGGCGGTCACCTGACTCCGGGGCAGAAGTTTTCGACATCGTTCGTTTTCGATGTGAAGAATGACGCCCAGGAGAAACTTCGACTGACCGTCCACCTTTCCGTTATCACTCGCATCGGCGGCGACCTGGGGCACTTCGAGCCCTGCGAATCGGATGTGACGGTCCCGAAAGCGTGCTTTCAAACCCGACTGCCTGCGCAGAGCTGGCTCCGTTCGGTGCTCGGTGACCGACCGATTGCGCGCACAGGAGTGTTCTTTCCCGTGAAGCCTCCTCTCGACCAGCCGTACCTGCAAACGAAATTCCAATACGCCGATCGCGAGGTAGCTGACGAGAAGGGGCTGCTCGGGGTCACGCAGCTGGGAAACATCGACCCTTTCATCGTGAGCCGGGGGGTGACGAGCAGTGTCGAATACAGGCTGGATCCACGACCGTGAGTGGTGCACACCCGTCTACGCCCCTGAGCGGCGTTCGCCCCCCTGTCGCGCCCCGACGCCCTCCCGATCCGCGGGGGGCTGGCATCTTGGGGGGATGGGTGAGCTGAACGGGGTGGCGGTCGGGGTTCGGGAGTTGCAGGCGTTGGCGCTGGTCAACTACGGGCACTTCACGACCATGCGGGTCGAGGACGGGCGGGTGAAGGGGCTCGCGCTGCATCTGGAGCGGCTGCGGCGGGACTGCCGGACGCTGTTCGGGGCCGAGCTCGACGGGGAGCGGGTGCGGGCACTGGCGCGGCGGATGGCGCCGGGGCGGGGGGCCGCCACGGTCCGGGTGACGGTCTTCGATCCGGGGCTCGACCTCGGGCGTCCCGTCGCCGCCGGTGATCCGCAGGTGCTGGTCACGGTCCGGGCGGCGGACGGGGCGCAGCCGCCTCCGCTGCGCGTGCGGTCGACGCGGTACGTGCGCGACGTCCCCGAGGTCAAGAGCGTCGGGCTCTTCGCCGGGCTGCACCACCGGCGGCAGGCGCAGCTGCACGGCTTCGACGACGCGCTGTTCGTCGACGCCGGGGAGGCCGTCTCCGAGGGGGCCACCTGGAACGTCGGCTTCGTCGCCGGCGGGCGGGTGGTCTGGCCGGACGCCGAGTGCCTCGACGGGGTGACCATGCAGCTGCTCAAGCAACTCCACCCGTACGGGAGCCGCAGGGTGCGGCCGGCGGACGTCGCGGGGTTCGAGGCCGCCTTCGCCACCAACGCGGCGATGGGGGTGCGGGCCGTCCGGGCCGTGGACGCGGTCGAGCTGCCCGGGTCCGGGGGCGGGGCTGCTTCCGTGGTCGGGGTGTTGCGGGACGCGTACGCCGCTCTGCCCGGCGATCCGCTCTAGGGCCCGGCCGTCCGAAACACCTGCGCGCCACCCGCGCGCCACCGTCACAACACCGCCTCCTCGGATGCTCTTCCACAGCAAATGACCACGAGCAATCCGACGGGAGGTGACAACGATGAAGGTTTACATCAAGCCGGAGGCCAAGAAGGTCGACCAGGGCACCATCGTCGCCGCTGTCCGCTAGTAGCGACCCGCATGCCACGCCTCCCGCTCCGGGGGGCGTGGCATGTCCGCTCCCACCTCAGGAAGCCACATGTGCGGTATTGCAGGATTCGCCCACACGGACGGAAGCGCCCTCGCCGGGTCCGCCGACGCGGTCCTCCGGGACATGGCCCACGCGCTGCGCCCCCGCGGCCCGGACGACATGCAGTTCCACCACACGGAGCAGGCGTGCATGTCCTTCACCCGGCTCGCGCTGATCGACCCCGAGGGCGGCCGCCAGCCGTTCATCAGCGAGGACGGCATGGTCATCCTCGCCGCGAACGGCGAGGTCTACAACTACCGCGAGCTCCGCAAGGGCTTCGAGGGGCGGGTGAAGTTCCGCAGCGACTCCGACTGCGAGGTGCTGCTGCACCTCTACCTGGAGAAGGGCCTCGACTTCCTCGACGACGTGCGCGGCATGTTCGGCATCGCCGTCATCGACCTGCGCGAGCAGCGGCTGCTGCTCGCCCGCGACCGGCTCGGCATCAAGCCGCTGTTCCTGCACCGCAGCGGCCCGACGGTCCTGTTCGGGTCCGAGATCAAGGCGCTCTTCGCGCACCCCGCCTGCCCGCGCGAGCTCGACTGGTCGCGGGCCCTCGCCGACCAGGGGCTCAGCTCCGCCCCGGTGATGACCGACGCGGAGCCGGTGACCTGGTTCAAGGACGTCGACCACGTCCCCTCGGGCGCGATCGTCACCATCGGCCTGCGCGACGGTGCGACCCGGGTGCACCGGTACTGGGAGCTGCCCGCCCCGGCCGAGGCCGGGAGCCTGCCCGAGAGCTTCTTCGTGCGGAGCATGGGCGACCTGCTCGCCTCCTCGGTGCGGGAGTGCCTGATCGCCGACGCCGAGATCGGCGTCTTCCTCAGCGGCGGCCTGGACTCCGCGGCCGTGACCGCGCTGGCGGCGCACACCGGGCTGCACACGTTCTCCGCGCTGACCGGCAGCACCGTCGTCAACCGGGACGCGCAGTACGCCCGGCAGACCGCGGACCTGCTCGGCCTGCCCAACCACCAGGTGGCGTTCGGCGCGGACCGCATCCCCTCGCCCGACGAGTGGCGGCTGCTGCTGTGGCTGATGGAGACGCCGCAGTGCGGACCGGAGCAGTTCTACAAGAGCGAGATGTACCGTTTCGCCCGCACCGAGCGGCCCGAGCTCAAGGCGGTCCTGCTGGGTTCCGGCGCGGACGAGTTCAGCGGCGGCTACAGCGTGGCGCTGTCCGGCGGCGGCGACTGGGAGGACTTCGAGGGCAACCTGCGGACCATGGCCCGCCGCAAGGCGCTGGGCTCGCAGTCCGCCGTGTCCGTGTGGTGGGAGGGCACCGACCTGCCGCTGCTCAGCGACGACGCGGTGGCGGCGTACGCGCCCGGGGCGGTGGACGACCCGTACGGCTCGTACCTGGCCTGGAAGTTCCGGGACATGCAGCAGTACAACTTCTGGGTCGAGGACCGCACGGCCTCCGGCAACGGCGTCGAGGCCCGCGTCCCCTTCCTGGACCACCGCATCATCGAACTGCTGGCGACGGTGCCCCGCGCGTACCGCAAGCGGCTGTTCTGGGACAAGCAGGTCATCCGCGAGGCGGTACGGGACATCCTGCCGGCCGAGGTGATCAGCCGGCCGAAGCTCGCCTTCTACGAGGGCGAGGGCGTCCGCCACACCCACCGCACCTTCACCCGGATGCTCGCGCAGAACGGGGACGAGCTCGTCGAGCAGGCCCTGTCCTCGCCGCGCGCCGCCCAGTACCTCGACCGCGGCAACGTCCACCGCGCCCTGCGCCGGCTGGAGCGCGACCAGAGCTCGGGGCACGTGGAGCTGCTGATGCGCGTGGTCAACCTGGGTCTGCTCGACCTGATGGCCCTGGACGTCCCGAAGAGCCGGACCCCGAACGGCCCGGCCCCGTACGAACTGCGGGTCACCGACTTCGAGGGCCCCGAGGTGCAGGAGCTGTTCCCGCAGGCCCGGATCGAGGAGACCTCGGTCTTCCGGCTGGCCGAGGGGGTGCTCGTCCTCGACGACGTGCAGGAGGCGAACGCCTCGTACGTCGTGGTCGACGGCAGCATCCGCTTCGTCATCGACCACCTGACGCACGCGGACTGGCTGCGGCTCCTGCGCGGGTTCGACGGCCGCCGGCCGCTGGCGCAGGCCCTCGCCGACGCGGGCTGCGAGCTGGACGCGATGCGCCCGCTCCTCGACGGCTCGCTGGAGGCGGGCCTGTTGGAGGCCGTCCCCGAGGCCGTCCCCGCCCCCGAACCCGCAGTGCACGCGCTCTGACCGCCCCGGAGCCGTGGTTCGCCCCCCATTGGAATCGGCATCCGGACGTGGATGTACGGAAGTGAACACGAGTGAGGTCAACCCGATGACAGCCCATCTCTACTGGGACGAGGTCTGGCGCACCGACAGCGGGCGCGCGGACTGGTCGCGGCCGCACCCGTGGGTCGTGGACGAGGCCGCCCGGCTGCAGGAGCTCGGTGCCAAGGACGTACTGGACCTCGGCTGCGGCGTCGGCCGGCACGCCCTGTACTTCGCGGAGGCGGGGTTCGCCACCTCCGGCACGGACGCCAGCGAGGCGGCCGTGCGGGCGGCCCGGGAGGAGGGCGACCGGCGCGGGGCCGAGCTCGCCCTCGACGTCGGCGACTTCACCGAACTCCCCTACGCGGACGACAGCTTCGACTACGTCCTCGCCTTCAACGTGGTCTACCACAACGACGAGGCCGGCCTGGCGAAGGTGCTCGACGAGGTCCGGCGCGTGCTGCGCCCGGGCGGCATCTACCAGTCCACGATGCTCTCCAAGCGCAACGGCGAGTACGGGCGCGGCGACGAGGTCAGCCCCAACACCTTCTGCCAGCCGGAGGCCACCGACGACAAGGTGCACCCGCACATGTACGTCGACGCGGCCGACCTGCTGCGGCTGCACGAGGGGTTCCGGCTGCTCAGCGCGACCGATGCGGAGCACGCCAGGCCCGGCTCGTTCCACTGGCACTGCGTCTTCGAGCTGCCCGGGCAGGACGTGGCCGGCACCCGCCACGGCCACTACGCGCAGAGGGCTGGTGCGTAGTGTCGAAAGCGGCGCGGCTGCGCGAGTTGCTGGAACGCAAGGAGATAGCGCGGATCGTCGGGTCGAGGGACGCGCTGACGGCCCTGCTCGTGGAGGAGGCCGGCTTCGACGGCCTGTGGGCGTCGAGCTTCGAGATCTCGGCGTCCCGGGCCCTGCCCGACCTCGGCCTGCTGACCATGTCGGAGCTGCTCGAAGCGTCCTCCCACGTGAACGCGGCGACCTCGCTGCCGCTGCTGGCCGACTGCGACACCGGCTTCGGCGGCAACATCAACGTCGTCCGCACGGTCGACATGTTCGAGGCCGCCGGCATCGCGGGGATCTGCCTCGAGGACAAGGTGTTCCCGAAGCGGAACAGCTTCCTCGGCGGCGGCCAGAACCTGGAGGACCCGGCCGAGTTCGCGGGCCGCATCGAGGCCGCCGTACGGGCGAGGTCCGGCAGCGACTTCACGGTCGTCGCCCGGGTCGAGGCGCTCATCGCCGGAGCCGGGCTCGACGAGGCCCTGCGGCGCGCCCACCTGTACGCGGACGCCGGCGCCGACGCGGTGCTGATCCACTCCAAGAAGGACGAGCCCGGCGAGATCCTGGACTTCCTGCGGGCCTGGCAGGGCCGCAGGCCCGTCGTCGTCGTGCCGACCACCTACCCGCACTGGGACCTCGCCGAGGCGGAGGAAGCCGGCGTGTCGATGGTCATCTACGCCAACCACGCGCTGCGCGCCTCGGTCTCCGCGATGCGCGGCGTGCTCAGCGAGATCCGGGTGGCGGGCGGCACCGGCGGCGTCGAGGACACGATCGCCCCGATGAAGGAACTCTTCGGCCTGACCCAGGTCAGCCGGTGGGAGGAGCGGAGCGCGTGATCAGCGCCGAATTCTTCTGCGCGGAACTCGACCGGCGCGGCTTCGGGTTCTTCAGCGGGGTGCCCTGCTCGTACCTGAAGGGCCCCTTCGCGCTGCTCGAACAGCGCGGCAGCTACGTGCCCGCACCCAATGAGGGCATCGCGCTGTCGATGGCCGCCGGCGCCGAGCTGGGCGGCACCAAGGCGGTCGTCCTGGCCCAGAACTCGGGCCTGGGCAACCTCCTCGACCCGCTGACCTCGCTCACCATGGCGTACGAGATCCCGCTGCTGCTCTTCGTGAGCCTGCGCGGCTGGCCGACCGCCGAGGACGACGAGCCGCACCACGCGGCCATGGGCGCCGGGACCATCGGCGTCCTGGAGGCGGTCGGGGTGGAGCACGGCATCCTCGACCCCACCGAGGAGAGCCTGGCCGGGCTCCTCGACCGGGCCGAGGCGGCCCGCCGCGACCGGCGGTCGTTCGTCGTCCTCGTCCCCGCGAAGACCGTCGGCACCTGCCAGGTGCCGGCCGGCGAGTCCGCGGCGCGGATGGACCGGCAGGAGGCGGTGGCCGCGATCGCCGCGCACCTGGACGGCGCGCTGGTCTACAGCACGACCGGCATGATCAGCCGCGAGCTGTTCGGCGTCCGCGACAGCGCCCGCCACTTCTACATGCAGGGCTCCATGGGCCACGCCATCGGCCTCGGCCTGGGCACCGCGCTCAACCGGCCCGACGAACGGGTCGTCGTCGTCGACGGCGACGGCGCCGTCGTGATGCACCTCGGCGGCCTCGCCCTCGTCGGCGAACGGCGCCCGGCGAACCTGACCCACTTCGTCCTCGACAACGGCTCGTACGACTCCACCGGCGGCCAGCGCACCCGGGACACGGCCCTGCGCTGGGACGAGCTGGCGCTCGCCGCCGGATACCGCACCGCGCACATCTGCCGCACCGCCAAGGAGGTCGACGCCCACCTGGCGGAGATCGCCGGGCGGCCCGGCCCGCACCTGGTGGCCCTGGAGATCGGCCGGGGCGGGGCCACCCCGCCGCGGGTAACGTCGGCGCACACCAACGCCGAGGTCCGGGCACGCTTCCAGGCCGCGGCGGCGAACGACGCGCGGAAGGAAGAGTCTTGACCGTCATCGCCCACGTCAGCGACCTGCACCTGGACCTCGGGGAGCGCGCCACCGAACGCGCCCGGAAGGTGCTCGGCTACCTGCGGGAGATCCCCGGCCCGGTGGACGCCGTGCTGGTCTCCGGCGACATCGCCGACCACGGCACGGACGAGGAGTACGCGCAGGCGCGCGAGCTCCTCGACCTGCCCTGGCCGGTCCTCGTCCTGCCCGGCAACCACGACCGGCGCGGGCCGTTCCGGGCCGGGCTGCTCGACGGCGAACCGGAGGACGACGAGCTGAACCAGGTCGTCCGCACGCCCGGGGCCGTGTTCGTGCTGTGCGACTCGACGATCCCCGGCAAGGACGAGGGCGTGCTCGCCGAGACCACCCTGGACTGGCTCGACCGGGCGCTGGCCGCCGAGGACGGCACCCTGCCGGTCCTCGTCTGCTTCCACCACCCGCCGGTCGACCTGCACACCCCGCACGTGGACCGGGTCCGGCAGTTCGGCGAGGACCGCCTCGCCGAGGTGCTGGGCCGCCACCCGCACGTCGTCGCCCTGCTCTGCGGGCACGCCCACGTCGCCGCGGCCACCACCTTCGCGGGGCTGCCGCTGCTCGTGGCGCCCGGGGTGGCCTCCACCGTTCCGCTGCCCCTGGAGGGCCGCCCCGTCGTGGACTTCGAGCTGGCGCCGGCGCTGGCGTTCCACGTACTCGACGGCGACCGGCGGCTCGTCACGCACTACCGGGCGCTGGGCTAGCCGTCCCCGGAGACTGAGAGAAGGCCATGAGAAGAGTCCTGATCGCCAACCGCGGTGCGATCGCGGCCCGGGCCGTCGACACCTTCCGCACGCTGGAATGGTCGCCGATCGCCGTCGCCGCCGTCTCGGACCCTCAGCGGCTCCACACCCTCGCCGCCGACGGTCACGAATGGCTCGACGGCACCGGGCTCGACGGGACGTACGACCACGTCGGCCGGATCGTCGCGGCGGCCCGGCGCTGCGGCGCCGACGCGGTGTACCCGGGCTACGGGGCGCTCGCGGAGGACCCCGCCCTGCCCGAGCGGCTGGCCGAGGCCGGCATCGCGTTCATCGGGCCGACGGCCGGGGTGCTGGCGGCGGCGCAGGACAAGGACCACGCCGTGGCCACGGCCGGCCGGCTGGGCCTGCCCGTGCTCCCGCACGCCACGGGACGCGAGGCGATCACCGGGCTGGTCGAGGAGATCGGGCTGCCCGTCATCCTCAAGCCGGTCACCGGCTGCGGGGGGCTCGGCGTGCGCATCGTGCACACCGAGGCCGACGCGGCCCGGGCCCTGGCCCTCATGGACGCCGACGACGGCGACGACGACGGCGACGACTGGTACGCCGAACGGTACGTGGACCGCGGCCACGTCGTCGGCGTCACCGTTGCCGTCGACGCCGCCGGCACCGTGCATCCGCTCGGTGAGCGCGAGAGCCTGCTGGTGGACGGCAGCATGAAGCTGCTGGAGGCCTCGCCCGTGCAGGGCGTGGCCCCCGGGCTGCTGGAGCGGATGCGCGCGGACGCGGCGAAGCTGGTCAGCGGGATGGGCCTGCGGGGCGTGGCCACCGTCGAGTTCATCGTCGGCGCCGGCAGCCACTGGTTCCTGGAGGTCAACGGCCGGCTGCCGCTGGCGTACCGGATGTGCGAGGCGCAGACCGGCCGGGACGTGATCGCGCTCCAGACGGAGCTGGCGCAGGGCGCCGTGCTCGCCCCGGGGGCCTTACGCGTCGACCGGGAGGTGCACTGCCTGGAGGCCCGGCTGTTCATCGAGCCGGGCCCGGACGGGCGGGGCGGCCTGATCACTTCGCTGACGCTGCCGCCCGAGCCGGGGGTGACGTACAACTGTGCCCTCGACACGGGCAGGCCGGTCGTGCTCGACAACATCGTCACGCAGGTCCTGGCCTGCGCGGACAGCAGGGAGGCGGCGGCCGGAGCGGTGCTCCGGGCCGTCGAGGGCAGTGGGATATCGGGGGTCGCGCACTGCGCGGAAGAGATAGCCGTGTGGCTGCGCGGCTCCGGGATCGTCCCGGAGCGTGCCGGCAGCCAGGCCTTGGGAGTCTGACATGAACAGCAACGACCCGTTCGCACCCGTCCGGCACGCCGTCGACCGCGACCTGGCCACCGCCGTCGCCGGGAGCACCGGCAACCCGGCCGCACAGCCGTGGTCCGGGGAGTTCGGCGACACCGTACGGGACCTGGTGCGGCGTCATCTGGACGCCCGACCCGGATACTTCGTCCTCGGCGGACTCGACCACCTGGACGAGGAGCAGGCCCGCCGGTTCACGGTCGCCGTGTCACGGCTGGCCGGCGAACTCCTGCCGCAGGACGGTGCGGGAGCGCTGCTGCGGGACGTACGCGACCGCGGGGTCAGGCTCGGCGAGGGCGCGACCGGCCGCTACTCGGACAGCCGGCAGGGCGGCAGCCTGCACACCGACGCCGCGCACCGCCCGGGGCGGCTTCCGGACATTTTCACGCTGTTCTGCTACCGGCAGGCCGTCAGTGGCGGGTCCCTGGTCCTGGTGCACGTCGCCGACCTGTTGGACATCCTCCGGGACCACCCGCAGGAGCTCGCCACGCTGCGGCTGCCGGTCCACTTCGACACCCGCGACGACACCCCGGGCGTGCCGCTGACCACCGAGCGGCCGGTGTTCGTGCACCGGGGCGGCCGCGAGCGGATGTACTACCTGCGCGACTACATCGAGATCGGTCACCGCCACCCGCACGTCCCGCCGCTGACCCCCGAGCAGGTCAAGGCGCTGGACCTGCTCGACTCGCTGCTCGACCGGCGCGACCTGCAGACGCACGGGCGCCTCCGGCGCGGCGAGATGATCTTCATCGACAACCGGTCGATCGTCCACGGTCGGACCGCCTTCCAGGACGACGCCCCGGCCGACGGCAGCGGCGGCCGGCTGATGCTCCGCACCTGGATCGGGCTGCCAGGACAGGAGGACGAAGAGGCGGGAGCCGGCCGGTGACACCGGTCGTCGCCGAGCTGGAGCGGCTGGGTCTGGCCGAGTTCCTGGCCGACGTCCCCGGGGACGGGGTCGACCGCCACCAGTGGGCCGCGGGCCTGCGCGGCCTCGACGGCGGGCTGCGCACCGTCGCCGGGTTCCTCCTGCTGGGGGAGCCCGCCCGGGCCGAGCTGCTGCCCCCGGCGCTGCGCGGTGCCCTCCCGGCCATGGTCGAGGGCGGGGTCGCCGTGTACAGCGGGGACGAGGTGCAGCTGGTCGACGTCAGCCTGTTCCGCGCCGGCGGGGTCTGGCTGTTCGCGGAGCCGCCGAGCCCCTTCCCGGTGCGGCACTACTTCGGCCGGGACTCGGTCGCCCTGTCCCGCCGGACCGGCTACCCGCCCGGCGCGCGGGTCCTGGACCTGTGCTCCGGGCCGGGATTCCAGGGGCTGGTGGCCGCCCGGCAGGGCGCCCCCGCGACCCTGGTGGAGCTGCTGCCCGGGACGGCCGCGGTCGCCCGCCTCAACGCGGAGCTCAACGGTGTGGCCGACCGGGTGGAGGTCCTGGTGGGGGACCTGTACGCGCCGCTGCCCGCGCACGCGGAACCGTACGACCGGGTCATCGCGAACATCCCCTTCCTGCCGACCCTGTCCCCCCGCGGCGAGGAGGCCGCCCACGAGGGCGGCGCGGACGGCTTCAGCGTCGGCCGCCGCGTCCTGGCCGGACTCCCCCGGCACCTGGCCCCCGGTGGCACGGCCCACCTCACCGCACTGCTGCTCCAGAACGACCGGGGCCTGGTCGCCGAGGAGGAGCTGCGCGCCTGGGCCGCGGAGCACGGCTGCGGCCTCACCGTCGCGCTGACCGACCGGATGGCGGTGGACGCCGACTCCGACCTCGTGCAGACCACCGTCTCGGACCACCTGGAGTCCGATCCGCTGGCCGGCCCGGAGGAGCTCACCGCGGCCGCCGCCGCCATGTACGCCCGGCATGGGGCGACGGCCGCCCGGCTGGCCTACCTGCGCATCGACCACGGGATGGCCGACTTTCGCGTGTACGACCGTGCGCACGCCTGAAGCTGGCTAGCGTGACCTGCAACTTCGACCACGAACCGGAAGGACGTGCGCGGTGACGGCTGGAACGGCGGGGACGGCAGGGGCGGCGGGGACCGCGGGGACGGCAGAGGGGGCGGGCGGGTCGCGGCCGGAGGTGCTGGAGCTCGGCTCGATCCGCGAGGCGCAGCCCGCCGAGTGGGACGCCCTCGCCGGGGACGCCGCGCTCTACTCCAGCCACCGCTGGCTGCTGTACGGCGAGGAACTCGCCGACTCCGCCTCCCGGCACCTGGTCGCCACCGCCGGCGGCGCGTACGTCGCGGCCCTGCCCACCCACCGCTTCACCGAGAAGGTCCCGCACTTCTACGACCCGGCCGTGCTCTTCCCGGGCGCCGCCGAGCCCGCCACGCCCGAGCGGCCCCTGCTGCTGGGCGGCACCCGCCTCGGCTACACCAGCGAGGTCGTCGTCGCCCCCGGCACGCAGGGCCCGCTGGCCGGGGCGGGCACGGCCGCCCTGCTCGACCGGTTCCGGGAGCTCGGCGCGGCCGACGGCGCGCTGACGGCCCTGCTCTACCTGACGGACGGGTCCGTGGAGCGGCTGCTGCCGCTGCTGGGCCCCCGCGACCGGGTGGTGATGATGGACGCCACCGCCGTGCTGCCGGTCCCCGAGGACGGGATGGACGGCTACCGCACCCTGTTCACCGCACGGCAGTTCAAGTCCCGGCGCCTGGAGATGCGGCGGTACGCGGAGGCCGGCTGCCGGACCGAGGTGCAGCGGCTGTCCGAGTGCCACCACCTGCTCGGCCCGCTGTCCGCGCAGGTGCTGCGCCGGTACGGGCACCCGGTCACCGACGAGAGCGAGTCCGAGCGGTTCGCCCAACAGGCCCCCCTGTTCGACGACAACTGCCGGGTGCTGACCGCCTGGCAGGGCGACCGGATGGTGGGCTTCACCCAGTTCTTCTTCTGGGGCCGGACCATGTACGCACGCTCGCACGGGCTGGACGACTCGATCGGCCGCGAGGCCAAGCTCTACTTCAACCTCACCTACTACGAGGCGGTGAAGTACGCGGCCGCGCACGGGTACCGGCTGCTGGACCTGAGCTGCGACGCCTTCGAGGCCAAGGTGACGCGCGGCGCCCGGCTGCAGCCGCTGTGGGGCGTCGTCCTCGACGCCCCCTGGTCCGGGCCGGTCCTGGACCGCGTACGCGCCGAGGAGAAGGCCCGGCGCGAGGAGTACGCCTCCCACGACGCGGGGATCGAGTCCGAGGTGGCCCGCCTGGTGGCCGCCCGGGGCTAGGACCCGCCCGCAGCCGCGTACCGGGCCCCCGCCCCACCTGACCGCCCGGCCGGCCGGTCAGCCGGTCGGGCGGGGCTCCGCCTCCCGCAGCTCACGGCCGCGTTCGGCGATGGCCGCCACCGGCGGCACCGCCGCACCCGCCGCCACCATGATCGTGACGAGGGCGATCCAGCCGACCGGTCCCGCGCTCAGGCACAGGGCGTTCAGGACCGTCGGCGCCACCGCCCCGCCGATACCCACCCCGACGGAGAACACGCCCTGGTACTCGCCCTGGGCGTGTTCCGGGGCCAGGCCGAAGGACAGCGCGTACTCCCCCGCCGTGAACAGCATCTCGCCGAACGTGAGCGCCGCGGTGCCGACCAGGATCAGCCCCATCGCCGTGTACGCGCTCACGTGCGCGGCGGCGAAGACCAGCCCCATGGCCGCCGCGATCACCGGCCCGCTGCGCCGCATCGCCAGCGCCCCGTCACGCGGGGTCTCCACCCCCTTGGCCACCCTGGTCTGCAGGAGCACCACCAGGCCGCAGCTGAGGGCGAACACCAGCGACACGGTCCAGCGCGGCGCGTCGGTGTACTCGGCGATCCACACCGGCATCAGCACGGTCATGAAGACGTCGAACATCACCAGGGTGCCCGCGAGCATGCTGACGGCGAGGAACGGCTTGTCCGCGAGCGCGTAGTGCTGCCGGCCGCCGGACTCCCGGGGCACGGGCGGCAGGTGCGGGAGCCGTGCCACCAGCAGCGCCGCCACCAGGTACGACACCACGTCCGCGCAGATCGCGATGGTGTACGCCGTCCGGGTGTCGGCCTGGAGTGCGAGGCCGCCGAGCAGCGAGCCGGAGACCATGGCCAGGTTCTGCAGGGAGTAGATCCGCGCCCGGTAGGCGACCTTGTCCGGGCCGCCGACGTACGCGATGAGGGCGCCGCTGATCGCGGGGAAGGCGCCGCGCCCGAGGGCGATCAGGGTGATCACCACGAGGAAGCCGCCCATGCCGTCCACGGTCAGCAGCGCGGCAGCGGCGCCCGCCTGCGCGACCAACCCGGCGATGCCCACCTCGCGCGGCCCGAACCGGTCGGCGAGCCGGCCGACGATCGGGCCGGCGGCCAGGCCGGCCAGGCCGGCGGCGGTCAGCCCGAGGACGACGTTGCCCGTGGACAGGCCCACGGAGCGGACGAAGAACAGCACCTGCAGGGGTGCCCAGCTGCCCGCTCCGAGGTAGCGCACGAACAGCGCGGCCGCGAGGCCGCGCCGCAGGCTCCGCCCGTCGCGTGCCATCAGTGTCCGACCGGGGCGTCGGCCGCCGGGCGGGGGTTGACCAGCACGCCCAGCTTCGGCGCGAGCAGCTTGCGCAGCTGCTGGGCCGCCGCCTCGGCCGTGTTCGCCCGGATGACGTCCCAGCCGTGCTGTCCGGCCCACTCCAGCATGACCTCCCGTACGGCCGCCTGGTGGGTCAGGAAGCTCTCCGGCCGGCATTCGGGGTCGCGGCCGCACTCGTACGGGGTGATGTCGCCCTTCTTGCGGCGCAGCGCCTCCTCGGGGGTCACGTCGAAGAAGACGACGGTGTCCACGGGCGCCATCGCACCCACGATGCCGTCCACGAGCTCCTTCGGGCAGCCGGCGAGCAGTTCGGTGGCCGCGTGCTTGATCCAGTAGCCGTCGAGGACGACGAGGTCCGCCTCGGCGGCCCGGGCGCGCTCGGCGGCGAAGGAGTTGAGCCAGGCGAGGAAGAGCATGCGGGCCGGGTTCGGCATCTCGGCGATGCAGACGCGCAGTTCGTCCAGGGTGGTGCCGCGCAGGAAGCGGGCCTGCGGGACCTCCGCCTCCTCGAAGACCTGCCACTTGCCGGCCAGGGCGAACGACAGGCCCTGGCTCTCGGCCCACGAGCGCAGGCGCTTGACCTGCGTGCTCTTGCCGGCGCCGTCGGGTCCGTCCATCGCAACGATCACTGTTCATATCCCTTCGGAAGATCCGCCACGGGCGTCGCCGTACGGAAGTCATGCGCTGCCGCGGTGGTTGCGGTGCTTCGGGTGGGTTCGGGCGGGCTCGGGTGGGTTCAGTCTGGCGCGGTGGCCGGGCCCGGCGCGGAGACGGGGCCGGGGAGGGCCCGCTTCCGCCCGGCCGGTCAGTACGCGGCGAAGTACTCACGGTGCTCCCACGCCGTGACCTCCCCGGGCCCGGTCGGCCCGGCGGCGGCCGACCACTCCTCGAACCGCGCCACCTCGCTGCGCTTGAGCTGCACCAGGCAGTCGTGGAGCTGCTTGCCGAGCAGGTCGCGGGCCAGCGCGCTGTCCTGCATCGCGGTGACCGCCTCGGCCAGGTCGCGGGGCAGGGGCGCGGCCGAGGGGGCGTGCGGGTCCTCGGCGGGCGCGCCGGGGCGCAGCCCGCGCTCGATGCCGTCCAGGCCGGCGGCGAGCTGGGCGCCGAGGTAGAGGTACGGGTTGGCGCAGGGCTCGCCGAGGCGGTTCTCGACGTGGGTGGACTCCTCGCCGGGGCCGCCGAGGACGCGGACGAGGGCGCCGCGGTTCTCGGCGCTCCACACCACGCGGTCCGGGGACAGCGAGAACTGCTCGGCGAGGCGGCGGTAGCCGTTGACGGTCGGTACGCAGAACAGCGCGGTCCCGGCGGTGTGTTCGAGGAGCCCGGCGAGGTATCCGAGGCCCTCGTCGGAGAGCGGGCCACCGCCCCCGTCGGGCACGAACGCGTTGCGGTCGGCCGCGGTGTCGAACAGCGACTGGTGCAGGTGCCAGCCGCTGGCGTCGAAGCGGTCGAGCCGGGGCAGGGCCATGAACGAGGCGTGGTGGCCGAGTCGGGCGCAGACCTGTTTGGCGACGGTGCGGAAGAGCAGCATGGCGTCGGCGGCGTCCAGGGCGTTCATCGGGCTGAAGGTGAACTCCAGCTGGCCGGGACCCGATTCGTGCTCGACGGTGCGCAGCGGCAGCCCCAGCTCGCGGACGGCGCGGGCGAGCGGGGCGACGACGTGCATCAGCCCGTCGGTGAAGCTGTCGAGGTTGAACTGGTAGCCGCCGTTGACGGGTTCGACGGCGGGCGGCTCGCCCTGGACGCCGAAGCCGCCGACGGCCGCGGCGGCCGCGCCGGGCGCCGGTGCGGCCAGCCGGGTCAGGTACCACTCCACCTCCAGGCCGACGACGGACTGCAGGCCCCGGGCGGCGGCGCGCTCGCACTGGCGGCGCAGGACGGCGCGGCTGGACAGCGGGTGGGGGCTGCCGTCGCGCAGGTACTCGTCGGCGATGACCCAGCCGGTGGCCGCCTCGGTGTACGGCAGCACCTTGAAGGTGAGCGGGTCGGGGACGATCAGGAAGTCGCCGCCGCCGGTCAGTTCGGGGATGCCGATGCCGCCGCCCGGCGCGAAGAGGTCCACGCCGAGGGCGTGCCCGGTGTCGAAGAGGAACGGGCCCGGGCTCATGTCGATGCCGTTGCGCAGGGCGGTGCGGAAGGCGTCGACGGTCAGGGTCTTGGAGCGGACCAGCCCGTGCGGGTCGCCGAAGCCGACCCGGACGAAGTCGAGGGAGGCCAGGGTGCCCTCGACCGCGTCCGCGGCCGCCCGCTGGGCCTCGCTCCACAGCCCGTGCCGGGCGACGAAGCCGACGCTGCCGGTGGCGAAGCGGGCGTAGCGGGCCGTGCCGGGGCCTTGGGGGGATCCGGTCTGCGTCATCGTGTTTCCTCTTCCGGACGGTGCTGCGTGAGCGCCGGGTACCAGTGGTGCCAGGGGCGGTCCTGCTCCAGCTGGCGGGCGGCGGCGAGGACGGTGCGGTCGGCGTGGCGGGCGCCGACGAGCTGCAGGCCGACGGGCAGCCCGTCGGGGGACAGGCCTGCGGGGACGGACACGGCCGGCTGGCCGGTCAGGTTGAAGGTGTAGGCCTCGGGGGCCCAGGCCAGCCAGGACAGGGCGCCCTTGTGGATCCGGTCGGCCGGCTCGTGCCGTTCCGCGGCGAACGGGGCGACGCCCACGGTCGGCATGGCGAGCAGGTCGTACCGCTCCATCAGGGCCTGGGCGTCGGCCCTCAGCCGGCTGCGGGTCTCGTACGCCTGGGCGAGGCGTACGGCGCTGAGGCCGCGCCCGTGCCGGATGACCTCCAGCCGGCCGGGGTCGAGCCGGTCCGCGACCTCGTCGAGGTCCGCGGCGTGGGCGGCCGCCTCCCAGCCGGCGAGGATCGTCTCCAGCGCCGGGTACGGGTCCTCGAACGGGGGCGGGATCTCCTCGACGGTGTGGCCCCGGCCGGCGAGGACCTCCACGGCCCGGCGGGCGACGGCGGCGGTGCCGGGCTGCGGGGCGGGCTCGCCGAGCGAGGGGATCCAGCCGATCCGCAGCCCGCGGAGCCGCCCGGCCGCGGCGTCCAGGTCGGCGGCCGGGTCGCCGCCGGGGCCTGCGGCGAGGCCGGCGGGCAGCCCGCAGGACAGCGGGTCGCGTACGTCGGGGCCGGACATCACCTGGGTGAGGAGGGCGGCGTCCGCGACCGTCCGGGTGAGCGGGCCCAGGTGGGACAGCTCCTCGGGGCTCTGCGGCACGTACGGGATCCGGCCCAGCGAGGGCTTGAAGCCGACGACCCCGCAGAACGCGGCGGGGATGCGGATCGACCCCGCGCCGTCGGTGCCGGTGGCGCCGACGCCGACCCCTACCGCCACCGAGGCGGCCGCGCCGGCGCTGGAGCCGCCGGGGGTGCGGGAGAGGTCCCACGGGTTGCGGGTGGGGCCCTGGAGCCGGTTGGCGGAGGCCGCGCTCCAGCCGCCCTCGCTGGTGTTGGTCTTGCCGATGACCACGGCCCCGGCGGCCCGCAGCCGGGCCACCGCCGGGGCGTCCCGGTCGGGGACGGTGTCCGTGTGCAGCAGCGAGCCGCGGGTGGTGCGCAGGCCCGCCGTCGGCGTGAGGTCCTTGACCGAGACCGGCATGCCGAGCAGCGGCCGGTCCCGCCAGGCGGCCGCCCCGTGCCGGTGCAGGAGCCGGTCGGCGCCGGCGGCCTCGGCCGTCGCCCGCTCCCGGGCGACGGTGAGGAACGCCCCGAGGTGCGGCTCCCACTGCTCCAGCAGCGCGAAGGTGGCCGCCAGGTGCTCCGAGGGGAGCAGGCTGCCGTCCGCGTACCGGGCGCGGAGGGTGCGGGCGTCGGCGAACCGCGGGTCAGGCGCCATGGAAGTCCCGGTACCAGCCGTTGTCGAAGTCGCCGACCTCCAGGCCGCGGTCGGCGGCCGCCTGGTGCAGCAGGGCCTGCATGCGACCCGTGACCATGGCGGCCCGCAGCTCCGGCAGCTCGAACTCGTCGCCGGAGGTGCGCAGCAGCCGCAGGTCGTACAGGCCGGGCCGGTACGCCCCTTCCAGCACGATGCCGAGCGGTACGCGCAGGGCGTGCCGGACGCCGAAGGTGACGTGCCCGGTGTGGTGCTGGTCGGACCAGTTGGTGATGTCGGCCGTCATCGGCGCGAAGAACCAGTCGTCGCGCCGCGGGGTCTGCTCGGTCCAGGACATGGTGTGCGGCAGGTAGTGCCAGGTGTTGTAGCGCATCCGCGCGCTGTACGCGGACAGGGTCCTGGCGAGGGCGGCCCGGTCCTGCACGAACCGGTCGGCGAAGTCCCGGCCGGGCGCCACGCAGCAGTAGAAGTCGCGGGTGGCCAGGGCGACCCGCGCCTCGGCGGGAACGGTGCTGTGCAGCGCGGCCACGCTCCTGGGCCCGCGGCCCATGGCGACGTCGCAGTGCAGGGCGTCGGCCGCGGTCGCGAAGAAGCGGTGCAGGAACTCCTCGTACGGGGTCGTGAACCCGGCCGGCGCGGCCTGCCGCACCACCTGTCCGACGACCTCCGCCGCGTAGGCCGCGGCGGCCGCGGGCGGGGCGCCGGCGGGCAGCGGCCGGCCGGCGGTCTGCGCGAGCAGATCGGCCACCGGGCCGGGGAGCTCGTCCCAGGACGGGGCCTCGGGCATGATCCGCTCCCGCTTGTGCAGGGAGGCCCCGTTGATCTCCCGGTATAAGACGGCCCCCCGGTCGAGCAGCCGGGCCCGCCCGGCGGCGCAGGCCGCGGCGAGCCGGTCGAGCGCGGCTCCGGTCGGCTCGCCGGCCACCTCGGGGACCTCGGCGCCGTACGCCCCGATGCGCTCGCGCAGGAAGCCGGCGAGCAGGTCGGGGGCGAGCTGCACGCCGTTGAACTCCTCGGCCCGGACCGGGGATCCGGAGCTGATGAGGGCGTGCAGGCACACGACGAACACGGCGTCCTCGGGGGACCACTGTGCGGCGGGCGTCCGCCGCAGCGCGGTCAGCACGGAGCCCTCGGCGTCGGGTGCCATGGACCGGCCGGGCAGGTTGCTGAACCGGCCGAGGTTGCTGTAGCAGCGGTCGCCGACGTACAGCAGTACGGGCGCCATGTGGACGAGGGCGTGACGGGTGGCGTCGATGCGCCGACGGACCGCCTCGGGGCTCTGCTGGGCGAGCCAGCGGTGGACCTCCTCGAACTGGAGCCGCTCGACGTCCCGGGCGAGGGCGAAGAGCCGGCCCAGGGACTGGGGGCGGGACTGCCACTTGAGGGTGCCGAGGGCCTCGGCGCCCTCGCCGCCGGACGCCGGCCGGGTGCCGGCCGGGACGACGCGCAGCCGGCCGGTCTCGGTCAGCATCAGCAGGTCCCCGGCCCCGTCCGCGGCCGCGTCGTCCGCGCCGGGCGCTCCGGCGTCGGCGGTGTCGGCGGACGGTCCGGCGGTCGGGTCGGCGGAGGGGACGAAGCCGGCGGCCTGCGACTCGGCGAGCTCGGTGTACACGCGTTCGCCGAGCCCCATGGCCGCTCGGCCGACCTGCTCGGGGACCATCCCGTCCAGCGTGGCCGCTATGCGGATGGCGTCGGCGGCCAGCGAGCAGCCTCGGGCCCGCGCGGCGGCCGCCGTGACCTGGGCATCGAATCCGGGCGTCTTCAGAAGCATGGTCGTCACCTACGGAACGTGATTCGACGGCGGTTCGGGACCGGGAAGGGGCCTCCGGTCCCGCGGCGCCCGGCGTCAGCCGAGCGCATCGAGGGTCCAGGCGGACTCGTGCCGGGTGAACCCGACGTGCGGGTAGTAGTCGACGGCTGCGGGCGCCGACAGCAGCACGAGCTTGGCCTGCGGTGCGGCCTCGCGGGTGGCCCGGATCAGGTCCCGGCCCACGCCCTGCCGCTGGAACTCGGCGTCCACGGCGATGTCGCTCAGGTACGTGACGTACGAGCCGTCGGTGACCGAGCGGGCGATGCCGATGAGGCGGCCGTCGAGGCGGGCGGTGATCACGAGGTTGGCACCCGCGAGCATGCGGGTGAAGCGCTCGACGTCCTCGATGGGGCGGCGCTCGCCGAGGGTCGACGCGCGGTAGAGGGCGATCACCTCGGTGACGTCGAGGCTGGCACCGACGACGGGCTCACACTTCCACATGGCTCTGCAGCTCCTTGCTCAGGTCGTTCAGTCGGGACTTCAGGTGGTCGCGGTTTCCGAGGAAGCGCCGCGGGTCGAACTGCTCTGCGGTGACCACGACCCCGCGCGCGGCGAGCCGGTCGGCCAGGGCCGACTCCTGCTCCCACGCCTCGGTGGCGGCGGCCTGGACGAGCCGGTAGGCCTCCTCGCGGTCCCGGCCCCGGGCGACCAGGTCCAGGAACACCTCGGAGCTGTAGACCAGACCGCGGGTGGCGTCGATGTTGCGGGCCATCCGCTCCGGGAACACCCGCAGTCCCCGCAGCAGTTCGGCCGCCGACACCAGCTGGTAGTGGGCCGCGGTCAGGCTGTCGGGGAGGATGACCCGCTCCACGGAGGAGTGGGCGAGGTCCCGCTCGTGCCACAGGGCGACGTTCTCGTACGCCGCCCCGGCGTTGGCCCGCAGGATCCGGGCGAGGCCGCACAGCCGTTCGCTCGTGGTCGGGTTGCGCTTGTGCGGCATCGCGCTAGACCCCTGGTAGGCGCTGGTCCGCGGCTCGTCGACCTCGCCGACCTCGGTGCGCTGGAGCATCCGCATCTCCAGGGCGAACTGCTCGACGACGGCCCCGGTCACGGCGAGCGCGGACAGCAGCTCGGCGTGCCGGTCGCGGGCCACGACCTGGGTGGGCACCGGCTCGACACCGAGGCCGAGCTGCGCGCAGACCCACTCCTCGACGTACGGGGAGATGTGCGCGTACGTGCCGACGGGGCCGGAGAGGGTGCCCACGGCGACGGCGGCCCGGGCGGCGGTCAGCCGCCTGATGCTGCGGTCGACGGCGAAGGCGTGCACGGCGAGCTTCTGGCCGAAGGTGGTGGGCTCGGCGTGGATGCCGTGGGTGCGGGCGATGCAGACGGTGTCCCAGTGTTCGAGGGCGCGCTCCACGAGCAGCTGCGCGAAGCCGCGGGCTGCGTCCAGCACGAGGTCGCAGGAGCGGGCGAGGAGGTGGCCGAGGGAGGTGTCGACGAGGTCGTAGCTCGTCATGCCGTGGTGCACCCAGCGGGCGGACTCCGGCGGCATCGTCTCGGTGTACGCGGCGAGGAACGCGAGGATCTCGTGGTCGCGGGTGCGCTCCAGCTCCCTGATCCGCTCGACCGCGGGGACGGGGGCGCGGCGGATGTCATCGAGGCTGGCCCGGTCCACGACGCCCAGCTCCACCTGGGCGGTCGTCGCCAGCACCTCGACCCGGGCCCAGGTGGCGTACTTGTTCTCCTCGGTCCACAACGCGGCCATCTCGGGCCGGGAATAGCGTTCGATCACGGTCGTTCTCCTCGGTTCTCCCCGTCGCCGCGGGACCGCGGGCGTGACGTCTCGGGCGGTGCGGCGGGGGCGGGCGTGGGGGGAAAGAGCTGGGTGAGGCGGGTGAGGTGCGTACGGGCGGAGGGGGATGTGCGGGTCGTACGGGGCGGGCGGACGTGCGGGCGGGCGGGTCTCGCGGGCGGGCGGGTCTCGCGGGCGGGCGTGGGCGTACGGGGCGGGGGCTGCTCAGGCCGTGAAGCCGAGCTCCGGTGGCAGTGCGGCGGCGGCCCGGACGGCCGGGCCCGGAACGGGTGGGATCGGGGTGGCGCGCAGGGGGACGAGCGCCCCCGCGGGGCGCGCGTACCAGGCGGCCAGCGCGTCCTGCACGGCGCCGTGCCGGCTGTGCACGGAGTCCGCGTCGAAGGTGAGTTCCCGCGCGTAGAGCCGGACCAGCCCGTGGTACGAGAAGTGCACCCCGCTGCCCTTGACGAAGTCGGCGTCCAGCAGGTGCTGGGCGGCCAGCCGTTCGAGGATCTCCTCGGTGCGGTCGTCGGGCAGTCCGAGCGCGGCCGCCGCCACCCGCACCGACACCGAGGCCATCTCCAGCAGGCTGAGCAGGCGGAAGGCCCGCTGCTCAGGGGCGGCCAGGGCGGCGTAGCCGACGGCCAGGCTGTCGCGGACGCTGAGGTCCCCGACCGCCAGCTCGTCGAGCCTGCGCCGCTCGGACTCCATGCGGTGGGCGAGCTGTTCCAGGCTCCAGTGCGGGCGCTCCAGCAGCCGCGCGCCGACGATCCGGACGGCCAGCGGCAGCCGGCCGCAGTACCGCACCAGGTCCCGGGCCGCCCGCTCCTCGGTGGCCAGCCGCTCCCGGCCGATCATCCGGCCCAGGATGTCGAGGGACTCCCCCTCCGAGAGCAGGCCGAGCCGGACGTGCCGGGTGCCGCCGAGGGTCGACAGCATCTCCAGGCTGGTCACCACGGCCGCGCAGGTCGGCGAGGCCGGCAGCAGGGGCCGCACCTGGGCCTCGTCGCGGGCGCCGTCCAGGACGACCAGCACCCGCCGGTGGGAGAGCAGCCCCCGGTACAGGGCCACGCGTTCGGCGAGTCCTCCGGGCAGGGCCGCGGGGGCGACGCCGAGGGCGCGCAGCAGCTCGCCGAGCACGTCGGCCGGCTCCCGGAAGCCGTGCCCGTCCTGGAGCTCCGCGTACAGCTGCCCGTCGGGGAAGACGGGGCTCACGGCGTGGGCGAGGCGGACCGCCATGGTGGTCTTGCCGACCCCGGCCGCCCCGTACAGGTCGAGGGTCTGCGGCCCGGTGCGCTCGCCGCCGTCCCGGGAGACCTCCCGCAGCCACCGGCCCAGTTCCGCCTCGACGGCGGGCCGGGCGAACTCCGCGAGGCGCGGCGGCAGGGTGTACGGGGAGGCCGGGCCCGGGGAGCCGATGCCGGCGGCCGCGCCGGAGCCTGCGCCGAAGGCCGGTGCGGCGGGCTCCGGCCGGTCCGGCGCGGACTCCGGCCGGGCGGCGGGTCCGGCGAGGATCTGCCGGTGCGCCGCGCGGAGCTCTGCGCCCGGTTCGACGCCGAGTTCCTGCGACAGCAGCCGGCGGGCCTCCTGATAGGTGCTGAGGGCTTCGCCCTGGCGGCCCGCCTTGAACAGGGCCGTCATGAGCCGGCCCCATGCGCTTTCCCGGAAAGGGTGCTCGGATACCAGGGCCCGGAGCCGGGGCAGCACTTCCGCATACCGGCCCACTGCCATTTCCGCGTCGGCCCAGTTTTCCGTCGCGTTCAACCAGCGTTCAAGCAGGGCTGCCCCGTCCCCCTGTTGGAGGTATTCCGAGGGGATGTCGACGAGCGGGGTGCCCTTGGTCTGTTCCATCGCCTCGCGGAACAGCCGGGCCCGCTCGGCGGGTTCGGTGCACTCCTCGGCCTTCTTCAGCAGGGCGTTGAACCGGTCGAGGTCGAGCCGCCCGCCCCCGGCCTCGACGGCGTAGCCGGAGGCCCGGCTGACGACCGCGTCCGCGCCCAGGACCTTGCGCAGGCGGGCGATGTAGCCCTGGAGCGTCTTGCGCGCGGTCAGCGGGGGCTCGCCGCCCCAGAGCTGTTGGATCAGCTCCTCCGCCGTGAGCGTGCGGCCCGCGCGCAGCAGCAGGGACGCCAGGACGACCCGGTGTTTCGCCTGCGGAATCTCAATTAACTCTCCGGCCCGCCGTACGGTCAGCGGACCGAATACATCGAACTGGAGATCGTCCAGCATGTGATGCCCCCGATATTTCAAATCCACGGGCCGCGAACAAGGGGATTCCTCCCCCCGTTCGGCCCGGCGCCGGGAATACCGCCTCAGGCGATTTTCACGACATCGTGTCGCGCGAGTTCCGTGAAAAGCTCCACGATGTCCGGGACGACGGACTCCTGATCGATGTCGTATTCCTCGGCGATCAGTGCGGCGATGTCGCGTACCGTCCGCTTCCCGTCGATCCCCCGCCAGATCGAGACGGCGGGGCCGGTCAGCTCGAAGAAGTGCTCGTACCCTCCGACGACCATGACGCCGCGGTGGTTGCGCATCTTCACGTTGAGCGGGAGGGAGGCCACCGAGTCGGGGCCCACCGCGGTGCTGTCGTCGAGCGGCATCAGACCGACACCTCCATGGAGATCCGCTGGCAGACGGCGATGGTCTCCTCGATCCACTTCTGCGGGTCGTCCGGGTCGAAGGAGCGCATGGTCTCGATGGCCCAGTACGCGTCGAACGGCAGCAGCTCCGGGTCGAGGATCTCCATCCGCCGGGCCCGCCACTTGGGCCACAGGCTGCCGAACTGGCCCTGGCTCGCGGCGAGCGCGTCGACCGCGTGGTTGAAGGCGTTGCGGCTGGCGATGACGGCGCTGTGCAGGTCGCCGCGGGCGATCTGGCCGGCCGTGTCCTCGGTGTAGCTGTCCGCCTGCTTCAGCGAGTTGACGATCAGTACGGACCGGTGGGCCGACGCGGCGAGCCGCTCGCGGGTGCGCTCCAGCCACGCGCCGTCGTCGGCGGCGGCCGCGTAGGGCAGCCGCTCCAGCATGGCGATCTCGTGGTAGCTGAGGGTGCGCCAGCTGCCCTGATCGTCGGCGAACTGCTCGCGGGAGACCTTCGCGAGGACCTGTTCGAGCTGGGAGGAGGTCCAGTACTCGACGTCCCAGCGGCGGCCGTCGACGAAGGTGCCCTCGTACTGGAGCGTGTTGGGCTCCAGGGCCACGTGGTTGGTCTCGTCGATCGTGCTGGTCCAGACGTCCTTGGTGACCACGTGGACGTCGAGGTCGCTGGTCGGGTTGCCCCAGCCTCTGATCAGGGAGCCGCTGGCGAACACGGTCTCGTACTCGGCCGGGAGCAGGTTGCGGCTCTCCAGCTCGGCGATTACCCCGGAGGTGTCATACGTCATGAGGCACGGCCCTTCCCCGTATCGGCCCGCCCTGTCCGAGGTCGTCGGAGGCGACGGGCATGGTTGCGCATCGGGCGCCGCGACGGCGTCCGAGCGGCCGGCAGGCCCCGGAATGGTGATCACCGATTCCGCGGCCCAATTCCGGCACACCGAAAATATCGGCTGTCCGGTTTCGGACTCTAGCAATGATCGTTAACGCCGCGGCAGTCCGATTGATGCGACGTCAGTCACAGTACATGACCCTTGAACTTTCTTGCAGGCCAGCAGTATTGACGACTCCTCAGCTGTTTCTCAAGACGGCCCTTGGCGGAAATTGGACTTTACAGACTGAGGGATTTGGTGCCGGTCTGGAAAAAATAAGGGAATCCGACACATCCCACGGCGAACACCGCGGCGGGGCCTAACCGGCCGGGAATGCCGTGCCACAGGACGAGTCCCACCACCGGCACGGGCCGCGGGGCACGCCGCGGCCGGCCCCCGGACGGGGCCCGTGGGGGACCGGCCGGCCCGCGAACGCGTACCGGTTCTCGCCAGCGATCAGCGGTCGGCCGTCAGGCGTCAGGCGTCAGGCGTCAGGCGTCAGGCGTCAGGCGGAGACGAAGCAGAACTCGTTGCCCTCCGGGTCGCGCATCGCCTGGAACGAGCCCTGGTCGTCGGTGACCGGGCCGCCGACCGCGGTGGCGCCCAGCTCCACGGCCCGCGCCGCGGCGGCGGCCACGTCGTCGGCCGCGAGGTCGAGGTGGAGCCGGTTCTTCCCGGCCCTGCCCTCGGGCACCGGCTGGAACGCCAGCCGCGCCACTCCGGGCAGTTCCACGTGCGACCAGCCGCGGGCCCGGTCGACCGGCTCGGCCTGCAGCAGCCGCGCCCAGAACCGGACCAGCTGCGCCGGCTCCCGGCAGTCCACGACGATCTGGTGCAGGCGGATACGCATGGCCGCGAGCCTACGCCCCGCAGGCGGCACGGCTCGGCCGGGGCGACGATGGGGGCATGGAGCAGCCGCCGCTGGGCGAGGTCAGCGCCCCCGGCCGCCTCGCCGCGCCCGGCGAGGGCATCGGCGCGGACGAGCTGGCGCTCGCCACCCGCAACCACGGGCTGCCGCTGGAGGCCCTGCGCTACGAGGTCACCCCGCCCGGGCTGCACTACGTGCTGGTCCACTACGACATCCCCGCCGCGGACGCCGCCGCCTGGCGCCTCGCCGTCGACGGCCTGGTCGGCACCCCGCTGGACCTGGGCCTGGCCGACCTGCGCGCCCTGCCCTCGGTCACCCGCCGGGTCACCATGGAGTGCGCGGGCAACGGCCGGGCCCGGCTCACCCCGCGGCCCGTCAGCCAGCCCTGGCTGGTCGAGGCGGTGGGCACCGCCGACTGGACGGGCGTCCCGCTGCGCACCGTGCTCGCGGAGGCGGGCGTACGGGCGGAGGCGGTCGAGGCCGTGTTCACCGGCGCCGACCACGGCGTCGAGCGGGGCACGGAGCAGGACTACCGGCGGAGCCTGCCGCTGGACCTGGCCACCGGGGAGGATCCGGGCGTGCTGCTCGCCCACACCATGAACGGCCGGCCGCTGCCGCCGCAGCACGGGTACCCGCTGAGGCTGGTGGTCCCCGGCTGGTACGGCATGGCGCACGTGAAGTGGCTGCGGGCCGTCACGCTGGTCGGCACCCCCTTCACCGGCTTCCAGCAGGCCGTCGCCTACCGCTTCCGGCAGGAACCCGGAGAGCCGGGCGAGCCGGTCACCCGGATCGCGCCGCGCGCCCTGCTCGTCCCGCCGGGCTTCCCCGACTTCATGTCCCGCACCCGCGTCGTCCGCCCCGGGCCCGTACCCCTCGAAGGGCGCGCCTGGTCCGGATTCGGGCCGGTCACACGGGTGGAGTGGAGCGCCGACGGCGGGCGGAGCTGGGCCGACGCGGCCCTCGAACCGCCCGGCCCGCACCCGTACGCCTGGCAGCACTGGCATGCCGTGTGGCGGGCGGCGCCGGGCCGGTACGGGCTCAGCGCCCGGGCCCGGGACGCCACCGGCCGCGTCCAGCCGCTGGAGCAGCCCTGGAACCGGGGCGGCTTCGGCAACAACCTGGTCCAGCAGGTCCCCGTGCTGTGCTGCTGAAGCCCCCTGCACGCCGGCTCCCTGACCCCTGACGCCCTGTCGGCCGCCGGGCTACTCCCGGGCGGCCAGGGCCGCCAGTTCCTCCCGGACCAGCTCCATGAAGACCGCCGAGGCGGCGACCTCCACCCCGCGCCCGGCGGCCACCGCCCGGAGGTGCTCCAGGACCGCGCCGACGGTGGTGTGGGGGCCGACCGGGCGCAGCAGCCACAACCGGCCGGGCGGCCGGGGCGGCAGGCCGAGGGCGGCGACGGCCTCGTCGGTCTCGCGGTCGAGGTCGTGCAGGTCCGGGTCGGGCAGCGGGACGGCGTGCACCCCGGTGATGTGCCCGTGCCCGTCGAGGAGGGTGTCCACCGCCCAGTGCGTGGACCGGTCGGGGACCCAGGTGCGGGCCTGCGGAGGCCAGACGTACGGCAGGAACACCCAGGCCGCTTCCTCGGGAGCGGGCTCCCAGCCGAGCACCTCCAGCTCGCGGACCTCGGGCAGCCGGTCCGGTTCCTGTTCGCTGCGGCCGCTGCGGCGCCGCGCGAGGGGGTGCGGTGTTCCGTCCTCGTCCCACGACATGGCCGAGAGGCTACCGGCGGCCCCGACCCGCCCGCGGCCGCGCCGCGCGTCCGACGCGGTGTCACGGATACCGGCCCTCAGGGGAGCTCGTCCCGTGCGCCGCGGGGACGGCCGAAGTCCACCTCCGCCGGCTCCTCCCCCGGCCAGGACAGCAGGGTCGGCGCCGGCGGCGTCTGCGCGACCACCTTCCCGTGCGCCACGACGTACCGGGGCCGGACCTGGCGGCGGATCGCCTCCGTCGGGGTGGGTGCGGGCAGCACGACGAAGGAACCGGCCCCGCCCTCGGCGATCCCGTACTCGGCGGAGGTCAGCCCCAGGATGCGCGCGGCGCGGTCCGTCACCATCGCGTACGCCTCCGGGATCTCGTCGGCGCCGGTCAGCTGGGCGGCGTACAGGCCGACGAGGGCGGTCTGGAGCGGGTTGCCGGTGCCCAGCGCGTTCCACGGGTCCATCACGTCGTCGTGCCCGAAGGCGACGTTGACGCCGGCGGCCAGCATCTCCTTGACCTGGGTGAGGCCGCGCCGCTTGGGGTAGGCGTCGAAGCGGCCCTGGAGGTTGAGGTTGGCGAACGGGTTGGCGACCAGCCCGATCCCGGAACGGGCCAGCAGCCGCTGGAGTTTGAGGCTGTACGCGCCGCCGTAGGAGCCCATCGCCGTCGTGTGCGAGGCGGTCGCGCGCTCCCGCAGCCCGGAGCGCAGGGCGAGCGCGGCCAGCACCTCCACGAACCGGGAGTGCTCGTCGTCGATCTCGTCGCAGTGGGCGTCGACGCGCAGGCCGTGCTCCTCGGCGACGGCGAAGGCGATGCCCAGGGACGCGACCCCGTCCTCGCGGGTGTCCTCGAAGTGCGGGATCGCCCCGACGACGTCGGCGCCGCGGGCCACGGCCGCGCGCAGCAGCGCCTCGCCGTCGGGGAAGGAGAGGATGCCCTCCTGGGGGAAGGCGGTGATCTGGAGGGTCATGAACTCCCGGACCCGGTCGCGGACCTCCAGCAGCGCGTCCAGCGCGGTGAGCTGCGGGTCGGTGACGTCGCAGTGGGTCCGCACGTGCAGGACGCCCTGGGCGGCCTGCCAACGCAGCACCTCGGTGGCCCGGGCGACGACGTCCTCGCGGGTCAGGGTGCGTTTGCGGGCGCTCCAGCAGGCGATGCCCTCCCAGAGGGTGCCGGAGGCGTTGGGGCGGGGGTCCCCCGCGGTCAGGGCCGTGTCCAGGTGGATGTGCGGTTCGACGAAGGGGGCGGTGAGGAGCCCGCCGTCCGCCTCGACGAGCACGTCGGCGGCCGGCGGCGGCGAAGGATCGGCGGCGCCGTCGTCCGGGGAGATCCGGGCGATCCTGCCGTCCGGGCCGACCTGGACCTCGTACAGGCCGGGGCGCAGCACACCGGGGCGGTCGGCGTGCAGCAGCCGGGCGCCCCGTACGGTCATCCGCATGGGGCCAGCGTAGGACCCGGCGGGGTCAGCCGCGCTTGGCCTGGGACTTCTGCTGCATGCCTCTCGTCTTCGCCGACAGGGACTGCGCCTCGCGGGCCGCGGACTTGGCGCGGGCCTCGGCGGCCGTGTTCTTCGCCCGCTCGTGCTCGCGCTCCGCGGCCTGTGCCGTACCGGCACGCGCCTTCTTGGCCATGACCTGATCCTCCTCCGGCATCACACGGCGTACGTCCCTCCACTGTCCTCCCGTTCGGGGCGGGCGGCATCCGCAGCGGTGCGGCGGTCCGGCGGTGTGCCGGTGTGCCGGTGTGCCGGTGTGCCGGTGTGCCGGTGTGCCGGTGTGCCGGTGGAAGCGGTGTCCGGCCGGCGGACGCACCCGATCGGGTTACATAGGGGGTATGACTGACAACACGGCCACGGGCATGCCCGACTGGGAGAAGCGCTTCCGGGCGCCGCGCGTCGCACTGCCCGACTGGGCCGAGGACGCCCCGCACCGCTCGCTGTTCGTCTCCAACGCGACCGGGACCTACGAGTTGTACGCCTGGGACCGCACCACCGGCACCCAGCGGCAGGCCACGGACCGGCCGAACGGCACCACCGACGGCACCCTTTCCCCCGACGGGGAGTGGATCTGGTGGTTCTCCGACACCGACGGCGACGAGTTCGGGACGTGGGTGCGCCAGCCCTTCGCGGGCGGCCCCGACGAGCCGGCCGCTCCCGGCCTGAAGCCCTCGTACCCGGCCGGGCTCGCCATCGGCCGGGACGGGACCGCGGTCGTGGGCCGGTCCACCGACGAGGAGGGCTCGACCGTCCACGTGGTGCGCCCGGGCGGCGCGGAGCCGGTGGAGATCTACCGGCACCGCGAGTCGGCGGGCGTCGGCGACCTGTCCCGGGACGGCACGCTGATCGCGATCGAGCACACCGAGCACGGCGACGCCATGCACGCGTCCCTGCGCGTGGTCACCCTGGACGGCACCACGGTCGCGGAGCTGGACGACTCCCTGGGCGGCACCGTCGAGCTGGGCCTGGAGGTCCTCGGCTTCGCCCCGGTCGCCGGCGACACCCGGCTGCTCGTCGGCCACCAGCGGCGCGGCCGCTGGGAGCCGATGGTGTGGGACGTGGCCGCCGGCACCGAGCAGGACCTGGCGCTGGACCTGCCGGGCGACGTGAGCGCCGAGTGGTACCCGGACGGCTCGGCCCTGCTGGTCGAGCACGGCTTCGAGGCGCGCAGCGAGCTGTGGCGCTACGACCTGGCCGCGCGGGAGCTGACCCGGGTGGAGACCCCGCCCGGCACGGTCTCGGGTGCGACGGCGCGGCCCGACGGAACGGTCGAGTACCAGTGGTCCTCGGCAGCCGAGCCCGCGGCGATCCGGTCGACGGCGGGCGGGGTGGTGCTGGAGCCGCCGGGCTTCCGGGCGCCCGGCTCGGTGCCGGTGGAGGACGTGTGGGTGGAGGGCCCGGGCGGGCGGATCCACGCGCTCGCGCAGCGGCCGGTCGGCCACGGCGAGGGGCCGTTCCCCACCGTGTTCGAGGTGCACGGCGGTCCGTCCTGGCACGACTGCGACGCCTTCGCGGCCGGCCCGGCGGCCTGGCTGGACCACGGCTTCGCGGTGGTCCGCGTCAACTACCGGGGCTCGACGGGGTACGGCCGGGAGTGGACCGACGCCCTGAAGCACCGGGTCGGGCTGATCGAGCTGGAGGACATCACCGCGGTCCGCGAGTGGGCGGTGGCCTCGGGCCTGGCCGACCCGGCCCGGCTGGTGCTCTCGGGCGGCTCGTGGGGCGGGTACCTGACGCTGCTGGGCCTCGGCATGCAGCCGGAGGCGTGGGCGGTGGGGCTGGCCGCCGTACCGGTGGCCGACTACGTGACGGCGTACCACGACGAGATGGAGGCGCTGAAGTCCCTGGACCGCACCCTGTTCGGCGGTACGCCGGAGGAGGTCCCGGAGCGCTTCGCGGCGTCCTCCCCGCTCACGTACGTGGAGGCGGTACGGGCCCCGGTGCACATCGCGGCGGGCGTCAACGACCCGCGCTGCCCGATCCGGCAGATCGACAACTACGTCGACCGGCTGGCGGCGCGCGGCGCGGTGCACGAGGTGTACCGGTACGACGCGGGGCACGGCTCGCTGGTGGTGGAGGAGCGGATCAAGCAGGTCAGGATGGAGATCGACTTCGCCCTGAAGCACCTGCCCCGCTGAACCGGGTCGCGGGCGGCGGGGGCGGCGAACCCCCGCCACCGTGATCGCGGTGCACCCCCCGTACGGTGGTGGGGTGCACCGGTTTCTCCTGACCCCGCGCTGGTGGGGGATCAACGTCTTCGTGGCGCTCGCCGTTCCCGTCTGCCTGTTCATGGGGACCTGGCAGCTCGGCCGGTTCGAGGACCGCGTCGAAACCCACCGGCAGGCGAACGAGGCGCGCCCCGCCGATGAGGCGGCCGCGCCGCTGGACTCACTGCTGCCGGTGGACAAGGAGACCTCCGGCCGGCTCGCCTCCGTCTCCGGGCAGTACGCCGAGCAGCTGCTGGTCCCGGAGCGGCGGCTCGACGGGAAGGCCGGCTTCTACGTCCTGACCCTGCTGAAGACCGACTCCGGCAGGGCCGTCCCCGTGGTGCGGGGCTGGCTGCCGGGCGCGGCCGACCCCGGCCGGGCACCGGCCGCACCGACCGGGCGGGTCGAGGTGACGGGGGCCCTGCAGGCCTCGGAGACCTCCGGCAGCAAGGGCGTGCACTCCCGGGGCGGGCTGCCGGCCGGGCAGCTCGGCGTGATCGGGGCGGCCTCGCTGGTCAACCTGGTGCCGTACGAGCTGTACGACGCCTGGCTGACGGTACAGGCCCCGGCGGACGGGCTGACGCCGGTGCCCGCGCAGGCGCCGAGCAACACCGGGCTGGACCTGAAGGCCTTCCAGAACCTGGGCTACACCGGCGAGTGGTTCGTCTTCGCCGCGTTCGTGCTGTTCATGTGGTTCCGGCTGTACCGCCGCGAGGTGGAGACCCTGCGCGACGCCGAGGCCGGCCTGCTGCCCGCCGACGGCGCGGCGGCCGGCTCCGGCGCGGCGGCCGGGCCGGAGCAGCAGCAGGTCAGGGCTTCTGCGTCGGGTCCAGCGGAATGACGCCGGTCCGGTAGACCGTGCCCCCGCAGGCCGCCGGGATCGTCGTCCGGGTGGTCGGCGCGGGCGCGCCCGGCACCGCCGTGGCCGGGGTGTGGGACACCGCCACGCCGGCGCCGTCCGCGGCCGGGCCGGCGGACTGGCCCCCCGGTTCCGCCGCGGCCGTGCCGTCCGCGGAGCGCTGCTCCTGCGGCGCGCCGCCCGCCGGGGGCTTGGACGCCGCGTCGGGGGAGGCGGCCGGGCAGGACATGCCCGAGGGCACCCAGGCGAAGCGGACCTCGTACGCCGCGTACGGCTGGAGCACCAGCGACGGCGCCTCCACCGCCGGGTCGGGCAGCCCCGGGGCCGCGTCGCCCGCGGTGTGGCCCACCACGGTGACCTCCGAGGCCCCGCCGGGGGCGGACGGGCCCAGGGAGGCGGCGGTCACGGCGTCCGGGCCGGCGACGCTGCAGCCGCGGGCCGAGACGTTGGTGACCTTGAAGCTGCCGTAGACCTTCCCGTCGGCCTCCGGGGCGCGGGCGCTGGCCTGCACCCCGAGCTGGTCCGCTCCGCACCCGGGCACGGCCGGGGAGGCCACGGGGGGCATCGGGCCGTTGGAGGCCCCGGCCGCACCGCCCGGGACGCCGCTCCCGGACGGGTCGGCGCTGCCGCTGCCCGACGGGGACCCGGCGGTCGTGGGGTCGGCGCCGGCGACGGCGCCGCCGGGGGCGCCGGGGCCCGCGTCGGCGTCCTTGGACTGCTTGGGCGGGTGGCCCGTCCCGGAATGGTCGTGGCCCTGGCCGTCCGCGCCGTCCGTGCCGGCCGCCTCGCCGTGTCCGGCCATCGCGGAGTGGTCGCTGACGCTGCCGCCGCCGCCCGCGATGCCCAGGTGCAGGGCGGTGGGCAGGGCGGTGCCGGCCAGCAGCGCGGCCGCGGCGGCGCCGACGAGGGCGCGCCGCTTGCGGGCCCGGCGGGCGGGGACGGCGGACCGCAGCCGGTCCAGGGCGCCCGTGGAGGGCTCCAGGCCCGAGACGGCGGCCTGCAGCAGGCTCCGCAGCTCCTGCTCCTCGCCGGCCCCGCCGTCCGGTCGCGTGTGGTCGTCCATCATGACTGCTGAGCCTCCATCGCCACCCGCAGCGCGGCAATGCCCCGCGATCCGTACGCCTTCACCGAGCCGAGGGAGACGCCGAGGGTCTCGGCGACCTGGGCCTCGGTCATGTCCGCGAAGTACCGCAGCACCAGCACCTCGCGCTGGCGCCGCTGCAGTCCGCGCATCGCCTTGATGAGGTCGTCCCGTTCCAGCTGGTCGTACGCGCCCTCTTCCGCGCTGGCCATGTCCGGCATCGGCTTCGACAGCAGCTTCAGGCCGAGGATGCGGCGGCGCAGCGCGGAACGGGAGAGATTGACGACGGTCTGCCGCAGGTACGCCAGCGTCTTGTCGCGGTCCCGGACCCGGCTCCGGGCCGAGTGGACGCGGATGAACGCCTCCTGGACGACGTCCTCGCAGGAGGCGGTGTCGTCGAGGAGCAGCGCGGCCAGGCCCAGCAGGGAGCGGTAGTGGGCCCGGTAGGTCTCGGTGAGGTGGTCGACCGTGGTGCCGGCCACGACCTCGGGCGGTGCGGCGGCAGCGGCCTCCACGCCGGTCCCGCCGTCCGCGTCGTTCGATTCGTGCGAGTCGTTCGAGTCGTTCGAGTCGTGCGCGTCGGGGTCGGCGGGTCCGGCGCTACCGCGCGGCGTGGGCACGCGGCCACCCGGGGTCGGCAGGGCGGGCAGGCCCGACGCCGACGGCACGGTCGGCGGGACCGGGACGATCACCGGGAGTCCGCCGGTCGTCCGGGAGCTCCTGCCGGGCGGCGCAGCGATCGTGCTGCGCGCCGGTACGCCGTCGCGTACGAGTAGTGCCTCTGCCACGCCAGTTGGACACGCGTCCCCCCACCAGGGTTGTACGCGCGGGGCGGACCGGCCAGCACCATCCTCATTGCCCTCATGCGTACTCGTTCTTCCCGATTGCCCCCGTCCGTCCAGCGGCAGTCAGGCCATCACCTTGATCAAGGGATCAGCACCTGATCCTACAAAGTGCATTACGCGAATTCATCAGCGATCAGTTCCGCGATCCGCGCGGCGTTCAGGGCGGCGCCGCCCTGGAGGTTGTCGGCGCACACGAAGAACTCCAGCGAGCAGGGGTCGTCGAGGGAGGCCCGCAGCCGTCCCACCCACGCCGGGTCCGTTCCCGCCGCGTCCACGGGGGTCGGGAACTCCCCCGCCGCCGGTTCGTCCACGACGACCACGCCCGGGGCGGCCTGGAGGACCTCACGGGCCCGCCCGGCGTCCACGGGGGCGGCGAACCGGGCCCGAACGCTCAGCGAGTGCCCGGTCAGCACGGGCACCTGGACGCAGGTCACCGCCACCGGGAGGGAGTCGAGCCCGAGGACCCGGCGGGTCTGGGCGCGGACGGCCAGCTCGTGGGTGGACCAGCCGCCGGCGCCGAGCTGCCCGGACCACGGGACGACGTTCAGGGCGAGCGGGGCCGCGAAGGGGCCGGTGTCCTCGCCGACCGCGCGCCGCACGTCCCCGGTCATCTCACCCAGCGGGGTCCCGGCGACCAGTGACAGCTGGCGGCGCAGCGCCTCGGAGCCGGACCGTCCGGCGGCGCTCGCGGCCTGGTACGAGGACACGGTCAGGTCGGCGAGCCCGTACTCGGCGTGCAGGGCGCCCAGGGCCGCGGTCAGCGCGGCGGTGACGCAGTCCGGCCCGGCCACGATCCCGCGCGGCCGGTGCCGTACGGCGGCGGCGTTGACCTCGGGCACCACGAGCGGCACCTCGGGGTCCTCACGGAAGGCGGCGGACCGGTCGACGACGGCGGCGCCGCGCGCGGTGGCGACGGGCGCCCAGCGGGCCGAGACCTCGGCCGGGGTCAGGAAGATGACGACGTCGCCGTGGCCGAGGCCCTCGAAGGCGTCCTCGGTGAGGGCGATCACCTCGCTCTCCTCCGCGCGGACGGTCAGCATGCGGCCGGCCGAGCGCGTGGAGGCGATCAGGCGTATGTCGCCCCAGACGTCCGCCCGCCGGGACAGGATCTGGAGCAGGACCGTTCCGACTGCCCCGGTCGCCCCGACCACGGCGAGCGCCGGGCCGGAGGACCGGGCGTCAGTCATCGTCCGGTGCCTCCGTAGACGACGGCCTCGTCGCTGTCGGAGTCGAGGCCGAAGGCCGTGTGGACGGCGACGACGGCGGCGTTGACGTCGTCCTGGCGGGTCACCACCGAGATGCGGATCTCGGAGGTGGAGATCAGCTCGATGTTGACGCCCGCGTCGGACAGCGCCTGGAAGAAGGAGGCGGTGACGCCCGGGTGGGTCTTCATGCCCGCGCCGACCAGGGAGATCTTGCCGATCTGGTCGTCGTAGCGCAGGGAGTCGAAGCCGATCTGCGCCTTCGCCTTCTCCAGGGCGTCGATGGCCTTGTGGCCCTCGGTCTTGGGGAGGGTGAAGGAGATGTCCGTGAGGCCGGTGGCCGCGGCGGACACGTTCTGGACGATCATGTCGATGTTGATCTCGGCGTCCGCGATGGCGCGGAAGATGGCCGCGGCCTCGCCCGGCTTGTCCGGGACGCCGACGACGGTGATCTTGGCTTCGGAGACGTCGTGGGCGACTCCGGAGATGATGGCGTGCTCCACCTGCTCGTCCCCTTGCGACTCGGGCTTCTCGTTGCTGACCCAGGTACCCGGCAGTCCGGAGAAGGACGAGCGGACGTGGATCGGGATGTTGTAACGGCGCGCGTACTCCACGCAGCGGTGCAGCAGCACCTTGGAGCCGGAGGCGGCGAGCTCCAGCATGTCCTCGGAGGAGATCCAGTCGATCTTCCGGGCCTTCTTCACCACGCGCGGGTCGGCGGTGAAGACGCCGTCGACGTCGGTGTAGATCTCGCACACCTCGGCGTCCAGCGCCGCGGCCAGCGCGACGGCGGTGGTGTCCGAGCCGCCGCGGCCCAGGGTGGTGATGTCCTTGCTGTCGGCCGACACGCCCTGGAAGCCGGCGACGATGGCGATGTTGCCCTCGTTCAGCGCGGTGCGGATACGGCCCGGCGTGACATCGATGATGCGCGCTTTGTTGTGGACCGAGTCGGTGATCACGCCTGCCTGGCTGCCGGTGAACGACTGGGCCTCGTGGCCCAGGTTTTTGATCGCCATGGCCAGCAGGGCCATGGAGATCCGCTCTCCGGCGGTCAGCAGCATGTCGAACTCACGTCCGGCAGGCATCGGCGACACCTGCTCGGCGAGATCGATCAGCTCGTCCGTCGTGTCGCCCATCGCGGAGACCACGACCACCACCTGGTGGCCGTTCTTCTTGGCGTCCACGATCCGCTTGGCGACGCGCTTGATGCCCTCGGCATCGGCTACGGAGGAGCCTCCGTACTTCTGCACGACAAGGCCCACGTGCGCTCCTCGCTCAATTCCAGTACTGCGGTCGCGGGTCAGTCTAACGAGCGACCGCAATCCGGCCGACGCGTACCGCATCATGAGACATCCCGTTCACCCCGTGATCACCGGGGCGACGGGAAACGCCCTCCCTAGCGTTCCCCCACGGGCCTCGGGGCCGGCCTGCGGCCGATCGCGCCGAGCTCCTCGGCCATCACCCGGCCGGCCTGCTCCGCGAGGTCGTCCTCGGTCAGGTCCTCGTCCGTGTCCAGCCCGTCCAGGGCGGCCAGGGGCTGGTCCAGGCGGACGTGCGCGACCAGCGACTGCAGGGCGCGCAGGGTCGCGGAGGCCGTCGAGCCCCAGTTGGAGAAGTACGAGAACTGCCACCACCACAGCGCCTCCGCGGTCCGGCCCGCCCGGTAGTGCGCCAGGCCGTGCCGCAGGTCGGCGACCACGTCCGCGACGTCGTCGGAGATCCGGTGGGCGACCGGCGTCTTGCGCGGCTCGTACGGGTCGAAGACCTCGGAGTACACGTCGACCGGCTCCAGCAGGTACGCGAACCGCTCGCGCAGCTCGTCCACGTCCGGCTCCGGGCCGAGGTCGGGCTCGTAGCGCTCGTCGGGCAGGACGTCCTGGTACGCGCCGAGCCGGCCGCCCGCCAGCAGCAGCTGGCTGAACTCCAGCAGGAGGAAGGGCACCGCGCTGTCCGGGTCCTCGCCCTTGGCCACCTCGGTGACCGCGACGATGAACGACTCGATCTGGTCCGCGATCTGGACGGCGAAGTCGTCCGGGTCCTGGGCCAGGGCGTGCAGCGTTGCGTCAGACATCGAGAAGTCGCCTTCCTTCAAAGGCCCGCCCGAGCGTGACCTCGTCCGCGTACTCCAGGTCTCCCCCGACGGGGAGCCCGCTGGCCAGGCGGGTGACCTTCAGGCCCATGGGCTTGATCATGCGCGCGAGGTACGTGGCCGTGGCCTCGCCCTCCAGGTTGGGGTCGGTGGCGAGGATCAGCTCGGTCACCTCGCCGTCCGCGAGCCGCGCCAGCAGCTCGCGGATGCGCAGGTCGTCCGGGCCGACGCCCTCGATCGGGCTGATCGCACCGCCCAGGACGTGGTACCGGCCCCGGAACTCCCGGGTCCGCTCGATGGCGACCACGTCCTTCGGCTCCTCCACCACACAGATCACGGCGGGGTCGCGGCGCGGGTCGCGGCAGATGCCGCACCGCTCCTCCTGCGCCACGTTGCCGCACACCGCGCAGAACCGGACCTTCTCCTTGACCTCCAGCAGCGCGTGCGCGAGGCGCCGGACGTCCGTCGGCTCCGCCTGCAGGATGTGGAAGGCGATCCGCTGCGCGCTCTTGGGCCCGACACCGGGCAGCCTGCCCAGCTCGTCGATCAGGTCCTGGACCACGCCTTCGTACAACGGACTGCCTTCTTTCTCTGCTGCTGTGCTGCTGCTGTGCTGCTCGTGGAGTTGCGGAGGGGGCCGAGGGCCGCGGGGGGCGGGCCGGGGCTAGAACGGCAGGCCGGGGATGCCGCTGCCGCCGCCCAGGCCCTGGGCGAGGGGGCCCAGCTTCTGCTGCTGGAGCGCCTGGGCGTTCTCGTTGGCCGCCTGTACGGCTGCGACGACCAGGTCGGCCAGGGTCTCGGTGTCCTCCGGGTCCACGGCCTTCGGGTCGATCACGAGCGCGCGCAGTTCACCGGAGCCGGTGACGGTGGCCTTCACGAGGCCGCCGCCCGCCTGGCCCTCCACCTCGGTGCGGGCCAGCTCCTCCTGGGCCGCCGCGAGGTCCTGCTGCATCTTCTGGGCCTGCTGGAGCAGCTGCTGCATGTTGGGCTGTCCGCCACCGGGAAACACAGGTCACTCACTCCGTACCGTCGGAACGCTTGGTCAATCCGAGCCTACGTGCTCACCGCGCGCAGCGCCCTACGCCGTGAGGACCAACTCTTTCGAGTGACCGGCGCGGCGTGCGCGTCGCTGATGGGGACCTTCTTGCGAGCGGAAATCCGGGGATTCGCCGCCCATCGGCCGTCATTCGAAGGTAGGAAGAGCATGCGCATCATTGCGCACACGCGCACCACCACACGTCAGCGCAGGCAGAGGGAGTGCCGGGTGAGCCAGCCGGAGATGCAGCCCGAGGGGCCACCCCGGGATCCCCTGGAACCCCGGGACTCCCAGGAACCCCGGGAGGAGGGCGGCGGGCCCATGGCGGCGGGCGATCTGACCGGCGGACCCTTCCCGCTCGGGGACTGGGGCGAGCCCGCCGAGCGGCTGGACGAGCTCTACCGGCGGGTCGAGGCGGATGCGCTGCGCACCGCGGAGTGGTACATGTCCGACCGTGCGTGGAAGCGCCGGGGTGCGCGGATCCTGCGCGTGGGCGCCGCCGCGGGGGCGGTCGTCGGCGCCGCGATGCCGCTGCTGGAGCTGACCGGGTCCGTGCCGGGCGCCACCACGTACGGCTGCCTCTCGCTGCTGCTGGCCGCGGCCTGCGTGGCCTGCGACAAGTTCTTCGGGCTGACCTCGGGCTGGATGCGGGACGTCGCGACGGCCCAGGCGGTGCAGCGCCGGCTGCAGACCCTGCAGTTCGACTGGGCCTCGGAGAACGTGCGGGAGGTGCTGGGCCCCACCGAGGGCACGGCGAGCGAGGCCGCGGAGCGCTGCCTGACGGTGCTGCGGCGGTTCTCGGAGGACGTGACCGAGCTCGTGCGCTCCGAGACCGCCGAGTGGATGCTGGAGTTCGGTTCGGGGCCCGCCCCGCTGGTGCTCCAGGCACTGGGCGCGCCCGCCCCCCGCCCGGAGGCCGGGGTCCCGCCGGCCCGGTTCCCCCTGCCGCCGGGGACCCGGCCCAACATGCCGCGGCAGCGCCCGCCGGAGCAGCCCCGCTGAGGCGCGGGGCCGACCGGCGCGCCCTCAGCTGAAGATGATCATCGAGCCCTGGCCGAGGCTACGGGTCGCGGCCGCGTGCAGGCCCAGCCAGACGTGCCGCTCCCGGGCGAAGGGGCTGTCGTCGTACGGAACCGGACCTGCCGGCTCCTCCAGTGCGGTCGGCCGGCCCGGCGGGGCCGGCGCCACCGGCGGGTTCCCCGGGTCGATCCCGATCGCCGGAGCCACCACCGCCAGCTCCCGCAGCAGGCCGTGCGCCGACCCCAGCGGCCCGCCCGCGGCCAGCAGCTCCTCGTTCGCCAGCGGCGCCGCGAAGTCCACCGGGACGTAGGCCCCGGCGTGGTCGTAGTGCCACACCAGGTGCGACTGCTGGGCCGTGGCCTCGAACATCTCCAGCAGCTGCTCATAGTCCCCGCCCAGCCCGTCCACCGGGGTCACCGGCAGCCCACACACCTGGAGCAGGTACGCCCGCCGCAGGAAGTGCAGGGCGTCGTAGTCGAAGCCGGCGACGGGGGCGACGTCGCCGCTGAGGCCCGGCATGTACGCGAACACCGGCACGGACGGCAGTCCGGCCTCGCCCAGCGCCCTGTCGTACGAGGCGATCTCTTCCGCGAAGGGGTTGTCGGGGCTGTGGCACAGCACGTCGACAAGGGGGACCAGCCACAGGTCACAGGCCACTCGGGCTCCGATCAGTCAGTCGTTGCCGCCGATGCCGCCAGCGTAGTGCGCCGGACACCCTCCGCGAAGGCCTGCGCAGAACCCGGCCGGAGCCGGGTTCCGCGGCGACCGCCCGGCTGCTGCCGCGACGGGTGCCTACGCCCCCGGCCGGGCCGGGCCCGCGCCCGCCTCCGGGCGGGGGCCGACGCGCCAGACCCACACGTCCCGCACCTTCTCGGGCTGCTGCCCCAGCAGGTCGCTGATCAGGCCCTTCAGCTCGTCCGACCGCTCCTGGAACGGCAGCACCACCGCGCCCGCCTTCCAGAACTCCAGGTCCTGCCGGGCCTGCTCCCGCCACTGCGGCGTCACCTCGGGCGGCGCGGCCCCGTAGCGGACGTCCCGCAGCAGGTTCGACAGGTGGCGCGGGGCCGCCCCGTAGATCCCCACCCGCTCGGGCCCCCACGGGCCGTTGAAGTAGCCCCCGGCGAGCCGGAAGCCGAAGTCCGCCTCGACCTGCCAGTGCAGGGCGTCGGCCTGGCCCGGGTCGGGCAGCGGCACCGGGACGAGCACCCCGCCCTGCTCGACGTAGCCCTTCCAGGCGCCCGAGGTGACGAACGCGGGCACCGGCGCGCGGTCCCGGACCGCCAGCGGCAGCGGCAGGACCGGGACCAGGGCCGCCGCGACCGCCAGCACGCCGGCGGTGCGCAGCTCGCGGCTGCGGGCGCCGGCGACCCGGTCGAGCGCGAGGGCCACCAGGACGCCCAGGACCGGCGCGCACACCATCGCCACCCGGCCCTCGATCACCGATTCGAGCAGCGGCAGCTTGCCCAGCAGCGCCCAGGGGCCGGGGAACGCGAGGTCGGTGCGCGGTACGGGCACCCGCGGCCCGAGGGACAGCAGCAGGGCCACGGCCCCGGTGATCGCCAGCGCGCGGACGGCGGGGCGCCGCCACATCGCCGCGCACACGGCCGCGCCGAGGGCCAGCAGCGGCCAGCCGTAGAAGGCGTTCTGCTCGGTCGTGTTCATCGACAGGCGCCCCGCCGTCCCGGCATCGCCGAAGAGGGAGCGGGCGGCGTACTCGATCAGGGCGAGCGGACTGTTGCCGGCGTTGTCCCCGTGCAGGACGGAGTGGTAGCTCTGCGGGCCGAGGAACTGCCAGTACAGCGGGAAGGCCAGCAGCGGCAGGCAGACGGCCAGGGCGATCGCCAGGCCCCGCGCGAGCGGGGGCGCGGCGGCGAGGGCGCGACGGCGGTCGACGGCCAGCCAGGCGAGGCAGTAGACGAGCATGCCGAGGGCGGCGATGAGCAGCGGCTCCTCGCCCAGGAAGATCTGGTACGCCGCGAACAGCCCGAGCAGCACCCCGTCGCGGACCACGTTCCGCCCCTCGGCGAGGCGCAGCGCCCGGTCGACGATCAGCGGCAGCATGAACAGCACGACGAAGTTCGGGTGGCCGTTGGCGTGCGACACCATCGGCGGTGCGAACGCGGCGAGCGCTCCGCCGATGGCGGCCGCCCAGCGGTTCGGCGTGCAGCGGCGGCGGATCAGCCAGTACCAGGTCCAGGCGCTGGCGGCCATGCCGAGGGTCAGGACCAGGGCGAACGTGACGGTCTCGCCGAACAGCAGCGTGACCGGGATCAACGGCACGGTCAGGCCGAGCATCGTCGCGTTGGCCATCAGGTTCACGCCGTCGGGCATGCCCTGGGCGGTGGTGAAGAACGGATTGCGCAGGTGGGCGATGTTGTCGGTGGCGACGCCGACGAACCACTCCCACTGGTTCTGGTCCTGGAGCGCGTCCTTGAGGTAGCGGCCGTCGAGGTCGGCCCACAGGCCGTGGAACACGTAGAGGGAGAGGGCCAGGAAGACGGCGGCGACGGTGAGGCCGCCGGCGTTCAGGCGCAGCAGCTCCCCGAACCGGCGGCCCGGGCCGTCGGCGCCACGGCCGGCCGGCGCCGGCCGGCCGGCCCGCACCGCGGTCCGGCGGCGCACCGGGAGCTCCTGCACGGCCCCGGCTCCGGCCCGGCGCCGCAGCAGGCGCGTGACCTCGGCGTCGACGGCCGGGCCGTCGAGCGTGGAGGAGGCGAAGGCGGCCCGCGCCCGGTCCCCGTCGAAGAGGGCGAAGCCGCAGGTGTCGGCGCGGAACCCGGGGATTCCGGGCACGCCGAGGGCCCGCACGAAGCGGTTCCCCGTCCGGCCGAGGACGGCGGCGGGGGCGTCGGTTCCGCCGGGGGCGGGGGTACGGGGGCCGGCGGGGGTACGGGGGCCCGCGGGGGAGGGGGCGGGGGCGCCGGTGGGGGCGGGGGCGCCGGTGGGGGCGGGGGCGCCGGTGGGGGCGGGGGCGCCGGTGGGGGCGGGGGCATCGAGGAGCTGTTCGAGCCGGTCCAGCTCGTCCAGCGGGGTGCCGAGCCCGGCGTCGGTCAGCAGCACCCGCCGCCCGGCGGTGACCGCCACGCCGGCGCGCAGCGCCGCGCCCTTGCCGCGGGGCCCGTCCAGGCGGACCAGCCGGATCCGCGGGTCGCCGGCGGCCGCCCGCCCGGCGGCGGCCGCGGTGTCGTCCGCGGAGCCGTCGTCGACGACGACGAGCTCCCAGTCGCCGGGCCCGGTGCCGTAGCGGACGTCGAGGTGTTCGCGTACGGCGGTGACCGTCGCGCCGATGCGGTGCCCGTCCGCGCGGGCGGGGATGACGACGGAGAGGCCGACGGACCCGGCCGGGCGCCGCGGCTCCTGTGCGGTCGCCGCGCCCGCCGCGACGCCCGTGTCCGCGGCGATGCCCGCGCCCGTGCTGTGGTTCACGCCCGGGCCGGTCACGGGGCGACCGGCTTCAACGTCGCGGCCCAGTCCAGGCTGTGCTGGTTGTAGGCGTACACGAGGCGGCGCACCTCGTGGGCGTCCGCCAGCGCCACCGCGTCGACCAGCTCGTTGTGGCCCGACCACAGTCCGGCGTGCAGGTCCGGTGCCGCCTTCAGGTGCGGCACGGCGAAGGCCCAGCACTGCACCCGGATGCGGTGCAGGAAATCAGAGATGTACGTGTTGCCGACCAGCCCGCTCAGCTCCCTCCAGAAGCGCAGGTCGTAGCCGATCAGCACTTCGAGCGAGCCGCTCTGGGCAGCCCGACACGCCTCCTCGGCCCGACGGCGCACCGACACCAGCATTTCGCCCGAGCCGGGCGCTGTGCCGCGCTCCACGAGCCGCCGGAAGATCCCGTCGACTATGAGCGTACGGGCCTCGATCATCCCCCGGAAGTCGTCCGGGGTGTAGACACGCACGCGGAAGCCCCGGTGCTGCACCGACTCCAGCAGCCCCTGGGCGGAGAGGTCGACGAGCGCCTCGCGGACCGGGGTCGCGGAGACCCCGTACTGCTCGGCGATCTGCTTGACGGTGAACTCGGTGCCCGGAGGCAGCCGTCCCGCCAGCACCTCGTCGCGCAGCGCGTCCGCGATCTGCTGGCGAAGTGTGTTGCGGGTGACAGCGGCGCCGCCTGGCATAAGGGTCCGTCTCCTTCGGTGAACTTCGGACACCTTAGGCCAGGCGGTGCGGCCGAAACCGTTCGATTCCGGGCTGTTATACGGATCTATACGTACATACAGATCGCGTTCGGGCCCGTCAGCCGGCCGTGGTGTGCCGGTCCGCGACGGTCAGCGCCTCGTCGAGGAGCGCCAGGCCCTCCTTCGCCTCCGCCTCCGTGACGGTGCAGGGCGGCACGACGTGCACCCGGTTCATGTTGACGAACGGCCACAGGCCCGAGGCCTTGCAGGCCGCCGCGAACTCGGCCATGGGCACGTTGTCGGCGCCGGCGGCGTTGTAGGGGACGAGGGGCTCACGGGTCTCGCGGTCGCGCACGAGCTCCACGGCCCAGAACGCGCCCAGGCCGCGGACCTCGCCGACCGACGGGTGCCGCCCGGCGATCTCGGCGAGCGCCGGGCCGATCACGTTCTCGCCGAGGTGGGCGGCGTGCTCGACGACCCCCTCCTCCGCCATGGTGGCGATGGTCGCCACGGCGGCGGCGCAGGCCAGGGGGTGGCCGGAGTACGTGAGCCCGCCCGGGTACGGCCGGCGGGCGAAGGTGTCGGCGATGGCGGCGGAGATGGCGACGCCGCCGAGGGGGACGTATCCGCTGTTCACGCCCTTGGCGAAGGTGATCAGGTCGGGGGTGACGTCCCAGTGCTCGGCGGCGAACCAGGTGCCGGTGCGCCCGAAGCCGGCCATGACCTCGTCGAGGACGAAGACGATGCCGTGGCGGTCGCAGAGCTCGCGGACGCCGGGGAGGTAGCCGGCGGGCGGGACCATGATCCCGGCGGTGCCGGGGACCGTTTCGAGGATGATCGCGGCGATGGAGGCGGGCCCCTCGAAGGCGATGGTGTCCTCCAGGTGGCGCAGCGCGCGCTCGCACTCCTCGGCCTCGGTGGTGGCGTGGAACGGGGAGCGGTAGAGGAAGGGCCCCCAGAAGTGCACGACCCCGGCGGCGCCGACGTCGGAGGGCCAGCGGCGCGGGTCGCCGGTGAGGTTGATCGCGGCGGCGGTGGCGCCGTGGTACGAGCGGTAGGTCGAGAGCACCTTGTGGCGGCCGGTGTGCAGGCGGGCCATGCGGACGGCGTTCTCGACGGCCTCGGCTCCGCCGTTGGTGAAGAACACCTTGTCGAGGTCGCCGGGGGTCCGCTCGGCGATCAGCCGGGCGGCTTCGGAGCGGACGTCGACGGCGAAGCCGGGGGCGAGGGTGCACAGGCGGCCGGCCTGCTCCTGGACGGCGGCGACGACCTTGGGGTGCTGGTGGCCGATGTTGGTGTTCACCAGCTGGGAGGAGAAGTCGAGGTAGCGGCGGCCGTCGTAGTCCCAGAAGTACGAACCCTCGGCCCCTGCGACGGCCAGCGGGTCGATGAGCTCCTGCGCGGACCAGGAGTGGAAGACGTGCTTGCGGTCGGCGGCCTTGACGGCGACTCCGTCCGCGTCGAGAGGGAGGTGAGGGGTCATTCGGCCACGCTAGAAGTGCGCAGGTCGGAGGGGACATCGGCGGACTGTATGGACCCTGGGCCCACCCCTCGGCAGTCTGTCGCCCGGCCCGCACGCCGACCCGCTGCCCCACTCCCCACCATTGACAGCATGCTGGCGAAATGCCAGCCTACTGTCATACGAGCGCACGGAGCTCCACCCCTTCGAACGGCAGGAGGCACGGCCATGGCAGCGCAGAAGCGGGTCCACCTGGCGGTCTACGACACGTACGCGGACTGGGAGACCGGCCACACCACGGCGCACCTGACCCAGCGCGGCCACCGGATCCGCACGGTCGGCCTCAGCGCGGAGCAGCCGGTCACCACCATGGGCGGCGTCCGCATCCAGCCGGACATGGCCCTCGCGGACCTCTCGCCCGAGGACTCGTCCCTGCTGGTCCTGACGGGCGCGTCCCTGTGGGACACCGGTGACGCGCTGGCGCCGTTCGCGGCGAAGGCGCGGGAGTTCCTGGCGGCCGGAGTGCCGGTCGCGGCGATCTGCGGCGCCACGGCGGGGCTCGCCCGCGCGGGGCTGCTGGACGACCGCGCCCACACCAGCGCGGCCGCCGAGTACCTGGCGCACCAGCCGGGCTACGCGGGCGCCGGGCGGTACGTGGAGGCCGACGCGGTGGCGGACGGCGACCTGATCACGGCCGGGCCGACGGAGCCGGTGGCCTTCGCCCGCGAGGTCTTCGCCCGCCTGGGCACGTACCAGCCGGAGGTCCTGGACGCGTGGTACCGCCTGTTCCACGACTCGGACGCGAGCGCGTTCCCGGTCCTCATGGCGGCGGCGGAGCGCGGAGATGCCTGACCCGGAGCCGGGCACGGGCACGGCAGGCCCCCTGTCTCTGCGCGCCCGCCAGGACCTGCTCAGTCGCACCGCCCTGGGCGTCTTCGGCCTGAACGGACGCTTCCTCGCCCTCTCGGAAGAGCTGGCCCGGCCGGCCGGGCTGACGGCGGCGCGCTGGCAGGTGCTGGGCGCGGTCCTCCAGCAGCCGCTGCCGGTGGCGGGCATCGCCCGCGCCATGGGCATCACCCGGCAGAGCGTCCAGCGGATCGCGGACCTGCTGGCCGCGCAGGGCCTGGCGGAGTACGCACCCAACCCGGCACACCGGCGCGCGAAACTGCTCCGCCCGACGGACGAGGGCCGCGCCGCGGTCGCCCGCATCAACCCCGGCCACGCGGCGCTGGCCACGGCCCTGGCGGAGCACCTGGGCGAAGCCGCGTTCCGCGAAACGGTGGCGGTCCTGGACCGCCTCACCACAGCCCTGGACTCCCTCCCGCCCCACCCGTCCGACCCCACCGACGCTTGAGCCGCGGGGCCGCCCTCCCGGCCCCGCCAGCGCCTGAGGCGCGGGCCCGCCCTCCCAGCCCCGCCGGCGTTTGAGGCGCGGGGTCCGGGGCGGAGCCCCGAAGCGCCCGGCTGCGCCGCCTGCCCGGGCCGGGCCGAGGCGGGTCCGGGGCGGAGCCCCGGGGAACGGGGGAAGGGCGGGGCGGGGAGGAAGCCCCGCGCAGCGGCACACCGGCGGCCGCATCCCACGCCACGCCACCCCACCCCAGCCCGGCCCGGCCCGGCCCGGCCCGGCCCGCCCCAACATGACGAAGTCAATAAGCCTGCGGGCAAGGCTTGTTGCCCGCCCCCAGCCCCCCGCACACTGCCGCCCATGGACCCGTTGAAGGTAGTGGCCCAGCTATGGGAGCGCATCGACGCACACGACTGGCACGGCGCGTCCCTCCTCCTCTCCGAGGACGCCGTCATCGAATGGCCGGTCAGCGGCGAACGCATCGTCGGCCGCGCCAACTTCATCGCCGTCAACAGCGATGACGCCTACTCCGAGGCGAGGCGCGTCCATGTCCTCCGCATCTTCGCCGCCGCCGACGGCGACGACGTGGTCACCGAGGTGGAGATACCTCAGGACCACGTCGTCTACCGCGCCGTCTCCCTCTGGACCGTCCGCGACGGCAGCATCGTCGCCGCCCGCGAGTACTGGACCAGCCCCGGCCAGGACCCGGCCCCCCGCTGGCGCGCGGGCTACGTCGAACCCCTGCTGGCAGACTGAGCCGCGTGCTCACGCAACTCATCGCCGCGACCGGCGTCCTGGCACTGCTCACCCTGGTCCCCGGCCCCGACATGGCCATCGTGACCAGGCGTGCCGTCGCCCGCGGCCGGGCGGACGGCCTGCGCACCGTGGCCGGGATCACCGTCGGCCTGCTCCTGTGGGGCGTGCTCACCGTCGCCGGCCTCGCCACCCTGCTCGCCGCCTCGGCGGAGGTCTACCTCACGGTGAAGCTCGCGGGCGCCGCCTACCTCTGCTTCCTCGGCATCCAGTCGCTGCGCCGCCCGGGCGCGGACCCGGCCCCCGAGGGCCCCGGCGTCCGGACGGAGGGCGCCGGCGCCTGGCGCACCGGCCTGGTCAGCAACGCCCTCAACCCCAAGATCGCCGTGTTCTACACCGGCCTGCTGCCCGCCCTCGCGCCGTCCGGCCCGCGCCCGGCGGCGGGCATGGCGCTGCTGGTGCTGATCCACGTACTGCTGACGGTGGCCTGGCTGGGCACCTACGTGTACGTCCTCTCGCGCGCCCGGCGGTTCTTCGGCAGGCCGCGCGTGCGCCGGGCCCTGGACCGGGTGACCGGGGTGGTCCTGATCGGCTTCGGCATCCGGGTGGCGACGACCCCGTAACCCGGCCCGGGTCACTGCGCCGTGTGGCCGCCCAGCCGGTCGAGTTCCTCGCCGATGGCCGCGCGCAGCCCGTCGTGCCGGGGGCCGAGCTCGTGCTCGCCGCCCCGCCAGTACTGCTCCTCGTACAGCCAGACGGGCAGCTCGACCCGGTCGGCGGGCTCCCAGTCGTAACGCGGCCAGACGTGGGCGTGGAGGTACGGGTCCTTGTTGCCCAGGATCTCGATGTTCACCCGGCGGAACGCCGGGTCGAGGCGCCGGCAGGCCCGTTCGACGGCCTCGGCGAGCCGTTCCATGTCGCCGAGGTACGCGGCCCTGCGCGCCCGGGGCAGGTCGGAGAGCCGGGTCACCGACGGGTCGTCGGTCAGCAGGACCGAGTAGCCGGGCAGGAACTGCCGGTCCCCGATCACGGCGAAGCCCTGGCCGAGGCGGCGCAGCACGGTGGGGTTCCCACCCCGGTGCGCGCTGCCGATGCGGTCGTTGCGCCAGTCGTTTTCGGTCATGTCCGTCACCGTAACGGCCGCTGCTCCGCCGCGTCGGGCCTCAAGTCCACGATCTGCGAGGGGGCTTGCACTCCGCCCGGGGGATGCAGCCCGACGGGTCATCGACTCCGCCTCCCGAACAGCCCCGCCTGGCTCCCAGGTTGCCCCTGTCATACCTGAGAGCTATTCACAAAGGCGGCTCCCCAGCGGGACGCCGACCAGGTCCTTCCCTTTCTAACTTCGATACCAGAAAGCGCAGTAGAGCCGGCCGCCGTCACAGGCACCGCTCGGAGGGGCCGAGGGGCACCGCGCGCAGGCGAGCGAAGGAGCAGGGGGACCGCCATGACCCGCCTCGAAGGACGCCTCGAAGGACGCCTTGACGAGCTGCCCGACGGACCCCCCGAGGGGCGGCCCGCAGGACGGCCCGAGGGACGCCGCACCGCAGCCCGCCTGCGCGGCCGTCTGCGCCGCACCCTGCTGGCGGCCCTCGTCGCCGCGGCCGTCGCCGTCCCCGTGTCCGCCGCCGCCTCCTCGGACGTGCCGGCGCCGGTACCGGCGGCCACGGAGCGGGCCGCACCCCGGGAGGCGTACGCCACGAACCTCGCCAACCTCGCCGAGGCGGCCCGCACGGCCCGCGACGCCGGGCGGACCGGCCGCGCCGACCGGCTCCGGGCCATGGCGGCGGAGGGGACCGCGCAGTTCCTCGCCTTCGACGGCCGGGGCCGTGGGCGTGCCGTCGAGGTGTTCGGCGACCTGGAGACCGCCGACCGGATCACCGTCCTGGTGCCCGGCTCCGACACCACCCTGGACACCTACCAGCGGTTCCGGGCCGGGGCGGTCGCCCTGCACCAGCGGCTGAAGGCCGAGCACGGCCGATCCGCCGTGGTCGCCTGGCTCGGGTACGACACGCCCGGCACCGTCAGCGCGACCGTGCTCACCGCCGGCCGGGCGGATGAGGCCGCCGCCGGACTGGCGCCGTTCCTCCGCCGGTTGGAGGAGCTCTCCGTCCCCGACGCCCGGCTCTCCCTCCTGTGCCACTCCTACGGCTCGGTGGTCTGCGCCCGTACCGCCACCGGCCCCAAGGTCGGCGACCTGGTCCTGTACGGCAGCCCCGGCACGGGCGCGGCCTCCGCCGCCGAGCTGCCGACGGCCGCCAGGGTCTGGGCCGGGCGCAGCGCCGACGACTGGATCGGGCGCGTCCCGCACGTCCGGGTCGGCGCGGTCGGGTTCGGCACCGATCCCGTCTCCCCCGCCTTCGGCGCCCGTGCGTTCGCGGCCGGGCCGGGCGCCCACAGCGACTACCTCAAGCCCGGCACCGAGTCCCTCGACAGCCTGGCCCGCATCGTCCTCGGCACCCCGGAGGTCCCCCGTGCGTAAGCTCCGCGCCCGCTGGTCCGCCCTCGCACACCGGGTGGAGGCGGCCACGCCCGCCGGCCGGGACCGGACGGTGGATGCGCTGCGGGCCTTCGCCATCCTCGGTGTGGTGCTGGGGCACTGGCTGGTCACCGCGCTGACCGCCACCGCCGACGGCGGCCTGAGCACCACCAGCCCGCTGTCCCGGATGCCCTGGCTGGCACCGGCGTCCTGGGTGCTCCAGACGCTGTCCGTGTTCTTCCTGGTCGGCGGTCATGTCGCGGCCCGCGGGCAGGCGGCGGCGCGTGAGCACGGGGTGTCGTACGGCGCCTGGGTCGGGCAGCGCCTGTCCCGGCTGTTCCGGCCCGTGGCCGCGGTGCTGGCCGTGTGGGCCGTCGCCGCGGGCGGGATGCTGCTCGGCGGTGCGGAGCCGGCGACCGTCCACGCGCTGGTCCGGCTCGTCCTGTCCCCGCTGTGGTTCCTCCTCGTCTTCGCCGCGCTCACCGCCGCCACCCCGCTCGTGGCCCGGCTCAACCCGCTGTGGCCGCTGGCCGTGGTGGCCGGCGTCGACCTGTGGCGGTTCGGGCTCGGCGGGCCCGAGTGGATCGGCTGGGTCAACGTGGCCGCCGGCTGGCTCGTCCCCTACACCCTCGGCGCCGCCTGGTCCCGGGGCGCGTTCGCCCGGCGCACCCCGGCCGTCCTGCTCCTGGCCGGCGGTGCGGCCGGCACCGCCGGCCTCGTCCTGTGGGGCGGGTACCCGGCGTCCATGGTCGGTGTCCCGGGGGCGGCGATATCGAACCTGAACCCGCCGACCCTGGCCGCGGCCGCCTTCGGCCTCGCCCAGTGCGGGCTGGCGCTGCTGCTGCGCGCGCCCCTGGCCCGGGCCATGCGGCGACCCCGGGCCTGGGCCGCGGTGGCCCTGGCGAACCTGTCCGCGATGACGGTCTTCCTGTGGCACCAGACCGCGATGATGGCCGTCACCGCGCTCGGCCTGCTGGCCCCCGCCGACCTGCCCGGGCTGCACACCGTGCCCGACTCCCCGCTGTGGATAGCGGCCCGGCTGCTGTGGTTCCCGGTCTTCGCCGCCGCGCTGGCCGTGTGCTGGACCGCGTTCCGGGCGTACGAGCAGGCCGCGCGGCCCCGGCGGGGCACCCCCTCCCGTAGGGTCGCGGGCTCCGCCGTCCCCGCCGCCCGTCGGCCGGCAGCCGAGGAGAAGATCACCCATGTCTAGGCTGGGCCGCGTGACCGACCAGAGCGAACGACCGGCAGCCCTCGTGGTCCGGGCACCGGGCGGAACCGCCGGCCCGGCCCGGACCCCGGCCCCCGCGGAGACCGCCGCGCGGGGCCGGACCCTGTTGCGCACCGTGGCGCTGGACCTCTTCACCCTGGAACGGAACCCGCTGCCCAGGCTGTCCCGGCCCCGCTGGCTGGCCTGGCTGCCCCACGCCGTCGTCGTCTACGTCGCGGTGTTCTTCACGTTCCTGACCACCGAAGAGATGAGCAACAGCTACCACGTCACCGGCGGCTGGCCGCTGGTGGCGGCGCTGGCGACCGGCGGGTCGATCCTGCTCGCGCTGTTCCGGCCCGTCGCCGCCTGGTGGCTCGCCCTCCTGGCCGCGGGCCTGGTCGCGACACATATCCACGACCACGTCGGTGAAGGGCAGTCCTGGCCCTGGACACCGAACGGGATGGTGGCCTTCGCCGTGATGCTGCTGCTGGCGGCCCTGCGGGTGCCGCCGCGGGTGACCGCGACCCTCGTCACCGTCCCCGTCGTCCTCACCGGGCTGGCCGAGACGCTCCTGCAGCCGAAGCACAGTGAGAGCTTCATCCTGGGCGTCCTGCTCCTCTTCGGCTTCGTCGGCCTGCTCGGGTACGCGCTGCGCGCCACCCGGCTGGCCCGCACCAAGCTCGTCGAGCAGGAGACGCTCACCGAGGAGGAGCGCGCCCAGCGCACCCTGCTGGAAGAACGCAGCCGCATCGCCCGCGAGCTGCACGACGTGGTCGCCCACCACATGTCGGTGATCTCCATTCAGGCGCAGGTCGCCCCGCACCTGGTCGAGAACCCGTCCGAGGAGCTCAAGGAGAACCTGGCGGGCATCCGGGAGAACGCGCTGGAGGCTCTCACGGAGCTGCGCCGGGTGCTGGGCGTGCTGCGCTCCGAGCACCCCGACGACGCGGCGAACCCGCACCACCCGCAACCCACGCTCGCCGAACTGGACGGCCTCGTCGACAACGTGCGCGGTGCGGGCCTGACCGTCACCACCGAGATCGCGGGGACACGCCGGCCGCTGGCCCCGGGCGTCGAGCTCACCGCGTACCGGATCGTGCAGGAGGCGCTGAGCAACTGCCTGCGTCACGCGCCCGGTTCACGGGTCGAGGTGGGCGTCGCGTACGGGCCGCGCGAGCTGCTCCTGTGCATCGCCAACACCGCGCCCACCCGCCCGGCACCGCCCTCGCCGGGGACGGGGCACGGGCTGCTGGGCATGCGGGAGCGGGCGGGCATGCTGGGGGGCGAGCTGGCCGCCGGTCCGCGGCCCGGCGGAGGGTACGAGGTGAGCGCCGTGCTTCCGATGGACCCCGTGACGAAGAAGGGCTGAGAAGACAGATGACGACGCCGGCCGACCCGATCCGGGTGATGATCGCCGACGACCAGATGATGGTCCGGCAGGGCTTCACCGTCCTCCTCAACGCGCAGCCGGACATCGAGGTCGTCGGACAGGCCGTGGACGGCGCCGACGCGGTGGCGAAGACCGCCGAGCTCGGGCCGGACGTGGTGCTGATGGACATCCGGATGCCCGGCATGGGCGGCATCGAGGCGACGTCCATCATCACCGCCGCGGGCTCCGCCGCGAAGGTGCTGGTGCTGACCACCTTCGACCTCGACGAGTACGTGTACGAGGCGCTGCGCGCCGGGGCCTCCGGCTTCCTGCTGAAGGACGCTTCCGCCGACCAGCTCGCGGAGGCGGTGCGCGTGGTGGCGGCGGGGGAGGCGCTACTGTCCCCGAACATCACCAAGCGGCTGATCACCGAGTTCTCCCGGCTGGGGCCGCCGCGGGCGCCGTCGAAGGCGCGGATCGCGGAGCTGACGGAGCGGGAGACGGAGGTGCTGGCGCTGATCGCGCAGGGCCTGTCCAATGCGGAGATCGCGGCGCGGCTGGTGGTCGCCGAGCAGACGGTGAAGACCCATGTGGGTCGGATCCTGGTGAAGCTGGGCCTGCGCGACCGCACCCAGGCGGCGGTGTTCGCGTACGAGACGGGTCTGGTCCGTCCATCGGGCTACTGAAGGCGGCGGGTAGTACCTGAGAGGGAGGCCGGGAGATCCCCTTCAGCGCCGACGCGGACGACGGGGAGCCCGGCCTACCGTGGGGGCATGACCGAGACGACCACATCCGGGGCGCCGCCCCGGGCCCCCGAGTTCCGGCTGGCTTCCGAGCTGCTGCAGGGCCTGCGCGAGGACCTGATCACGGATGCGTTCGCATACCGGCCGCTGCCGCCGATGCGCACCGACGGCCCACTGCTGCGCCGGCTCCCGCAGCGGATACGCAGGCGGTCGGTGTACCTGCGGCATGCCGTCGTGGCCGCGGTCGCCCTGTTCGTGCTGCTGCTCGCCGCGACCAACAGTGGCACCGACTGGGCGCTCGGTAGTCTCGTGGTGGGGCTGGTTGCGGCCGCGCCGGTCCTGATGACCCTGGTCCGTCCCGTGGGGGCGTTCTGGGCGGCGCTGTTGGCCACCGGGGCCCTCTCGCTGGTGGGTTCGGACGTGGGCCTGTGGCCCCGCTCACCGGGCGCCTTCGTCATGTACCTGTTCGTGGTGACCGTGGTGGCGATGCGGACCCGGCCCCGGGCCGCCGGCTGGATGTGGCTGATCACCCTGCTGGTCGGGCTGGTGATCCCCACCCTGCTCGGGCTGGGCGAGCCGGACTACGTGGCGCCGATCGCCTTCCTCCTGGCGGTGTCCCTGCTGGTGGTGACGGTCCGCCATGTCCGCCGGGAGGCCGCGCAGGAGGTCAGTGCGCAGCTGGAGGTCACGGCCGTCGAGCGGGACCGGCGAACCCTGCTGGAGGAGCGCACGACGATCGCCCGCGAGCTGCACGACGTGGTGGCGCACCACATGTCGGTGGTGGCGATCCAGGCGGAGGCCGCACCCTACCGGGTGAAGAACCCGCCGCCGGAGCTGGAGGCCGCGTTCGCGACCATCCGGGAGAACGCGGTGGCGGCGCTGACGGAGCTGCGGCGGGTCCTGGGCGTGGTCCGCTCCGCGGACTACGCGGCGCCCGACGCCCCGCAGCCGACGCTGGCCCTGTTGGACGGGCTGCTGGCCAATGTCCGCGATGCCGGACTGGGCGTGGAGAAGACGGTGACGGGCGCGGTGCGGGAACTGCCGCAGGGCGTCGAACTGTCGGCGTACCGGATCATCCAGGAAGCGCTGAGCAACACGCTGCGCCATGCCCCGGGCGCGGCGGCCGAGGTCGAGGTCAGCTATGTGCTGGGCGGGCTCGGGATCCGCGTGGTCAACGGGAAGCCGACCGGGGGCGCGCGCCCCTCGCCGGGTGCAGGGCACGGGATCACGGGGATGCGGGAGCGGGTGGCCATGCTGGAAGGGGAGATGACGGCCGGGGAGACGGAAGCGGGAGGGTACGAGGTGGCGGTGTTCATACCGGTGCGGGGACGGCAGGAACCGGCCCAGGACACGGCGCAGGCACCGGCATGACGATCAGGGTGCTCATCGTCGACGACCAGATGATGGTCCGGGAGGGCTTCTCCGTCCTGCTGAACGCGATGGACGGGATCGAGGTCGTCGGTGAGGCGGTCGACGGCCGGGAGGCGATCGCCCGGGTCGCGGCGCTGCGGCCGGACGTGGTGCTGATGGACATCCGGATGCCGGTGATGAACGGGCTGGAGGCGACGCGGGAGATCGTCGCCGCGGACACGGACGCGAAGGTGCTGGTCCTGACGACCTTCGACCTCGACGAGTACGTGTACCAGGCGCTGCGGGCCGGGGCCTCCGGCTTCCTCCTGAAGGACGCCTCGGCCCGGCAACTGGCCGAGGGGGTGCGGGTGGTCGCGTCCGGGGAGGCGCTGCTGGCGCCGACGGTCACCAAACGGCTGATCCTGGAGTTCTCGAAGCTGTCGGCGACGCCGCGGCTCGCCGGTTCGGCGGCGGTCGAGGCACTGACGGAGCGGGAGACGGAGGTGCTGGTCCTGATCGCCCAGGGCCTGTCCAATGCGGAGATCGCGGACCGGCTGGTGGTCGCCGAGTCCACGATCAAGACGCATGTGAGCCGGATCCTGGTGAAGCTGGGCCTGCGCGACCGCACCCAGGCGGCGGTGTTCGCGTACGAGACGCGGCTGGTGACCCCGTCGTAGCGGGGTGTCCGCCCACCCAGAGCGCTGTTCCGGGTGGGCGGACGGGCGGACCGGCAAGTGGTGCACCGGTCCGACGGGCGCCTCGCGGGCGTCCGGCAGTGTTTCCTACGGATCCACGGTGATGTGTCATTCGTCGGTGTCATGCCGTGTGTCTGGTGCCGATGCCGTTCGTTTCTCGCCCCGGCCACGCTGGCGGAACGTGTCGGCTGGTGCACCGACCTGGTAGCCGGCATGACCGCCAGGCTGCATACGCCACCTCGCCGCCGAGGCCGGCATCGCCGTGGTCACGGTACCCCCGCGCAACACCTCCAAGCACTGCCCCATGTGCCTCACGTCGCTCCGGCATCGCAAGGCCCCGACCGGCCCACCGCGAGCGGCTGGAAGTGGGCCATCTGCCCCAACCCCGGGTGCGGCTGGCAGGGCGACCGCGACCAGGGCGCTTGGCGCCGTATCGCCGCACGCGGACTCGCCCACCAGGCCAAGACCTTTGCGGACCGCACCAGCGGCACCATGGTGATCCGCGCATTGACGGACACGATGGAGGCCAAGGCCGTCATCACCGCGTATCCGGAAACCAGCCGGGCCGACCGGTCGAAGACCGGCTCCACCCGGCCGAGCCACAACCGCCCCGCGCCCAGGCGACGCAGGGTTCCCTCCCCGGCGCGGCTTTCGGGCCATGCCGGCCAGCGTCCGGAGGGACACGCACCAACGGGCCGGAGGATGCTGCCCCGCGCAGCCCACCGGCACCAGGGCGTGCACGCGATCAGCACACCCACCACCCGCCGACACCGGCTAAGAGGAGCAGCACTGGGCGCGGGATTCCACCTCCACGCTCACGCCGCCCCACCCAGGTGGGAAGAACCCACGCCGAACTCCACGGTTCGCATGGCATCGCTCAGCTGATCAGAGACACTGCGGAGATGGGCTTTGATCCGTGGGATGCCGCGTTCGTCGCCGATCCGTACCCCGCCTACCGGGAGCTGCGCGCTCAGGGCCGGGCGATCTGGTGGGAGACCACCGGGCAGTGGCTGGTGCCGCACTACGCCGATGTGAGTGCGCTGCTGCGCGACCGGCGGCTGGGGCGGACCTATCTGCACCGGTTCTCGCACGAGGAGTTCGGGCGGCAGGCCCCGCCGCCGGAGCACGAGCCGTTCCATGTGCTGAACGGGAACGGCCTGTTGGACCTGGAGGATCCGGCGCACGGTCGGGTGCGGCGCCTGGTGTCGAAGGCGTTCACCCCGCGGACGGTGGAGCGGCTCGCGCCGGCCGTGGAGCGGCTCGCCGGGGAGCTGGTGGGGCAGTTGCTCGCGGACGGCGGCGGTGATCTGCTGACCGTCGTGGCCGAGCCGCTGCCGGTGGCGGTGATCGCCGAGCTGCTGGGGGTTCCGGAGGCGGACCGGGGGCTGTTGCGGCCCTGGTCGGCGGACATCTGCGGGATGTTCGAGCTGCGGCCGGACGAGGAGACGGCGCGGCGGGCGGTCCGGGCGAGCGTGGAGTTCAGCGCGTACCTGCGGGAGCTGATCGCCGAGCGGCGGGGGCGGCCCGGCGAGGACCTGATCTCGGGGCTGATCGCCGCGCACGACGAGGAGGGGCGGCTCAGCGAACAGGAGATGATCTCCACCTGTGTGCTGCTGCTGAACGCGGGGCACGAGGCGACGGTCAACACCACCGTCAACGGCTGGTGGGCCCTGTTCCGCAATCCGGAGCAGCTGGCCGCGCTCCGTCCGGAAAAGTTGTCCACAGCTGTGGATGAGCTGATGCGCTACGACACTCCGCTCCAGATGTTCGAGCGGTGGGTCCTCGACGACATCCGGGTCGGTGACACGGTCATCCCCCGCGGGGCGGAGGTCGCCCTGCTGTTCGGGTCCGCGAACCGGGACCCGGCCCGCTTCGCGGACCCGGACGTGCTGGACCTGTCCCGGACCGACAACCCGCACCTCAGCTTCGGCGCGGGCATCCACTACTGCCTGGGCGCCCCCCTGGCCCGCCGTGAGCTGACGGCTTCCTTCGGTGCCCTCCTGGCCGACGGCGTCCCGCCGCTGAAGCTCGTCCGCGAACCCGAGTGGCAGCCGGGCTACGTCATCCGGGGCCTGCGCGAGCTCCAGGTCGCCTTCTGAGTCGGGGGCCGTCGCGGACGGTACGCGCCGACGGCCCCCGCGGATCACGCGGGGGCCGTCGGCGCGTTCCGGGTCAGGCGGCGAGGTCCCTGCGGCGGAGGGCGGCGAGGCCGGCCGCGAGCAGGGCCGCCGCGAGGGCGGTCAGGGCCAGCAGCGGAGTCCAGGCCAGGGCCTGCGCTCCCGGGAGCTTCGGCAGGTGGGCGAAGGGCGAGAGGTCGAGGACGCCCTGCGGGAGGTTCAGGGCCGGGCCGATCCAGCCCAGCAGCAGCACGGCTCCGGCCACCCCCCAGGCGCCCGCGGCGTACTTCGGGGCGGCGCCGTGCAGCAGGGCCGCCAGGGCGCCGATCACCCACACCGCCGGGAGCTGGGCGAGGGCGGCGCCGGTCGCCGCGGCCACGTCCCGGCCGTGCCCGAGGCCCAGGCCGAGCCCGCCGAGCAGCAGGATCAGCGCGGATCCGCCGAAGGCCACGGCCAGGTGCCCGCCGGCCCAGCGCAGCCGCCCGACCGGGGCGGCGAGCAGCGGTTCGGCGCGCTGCCCGGTCTCCTCGGCGGTCAGCCGCAGCACCGCCGAGACGATGTACAGGGCGGCGACCATGCCGAGCATGCCGGCCATGGTGGCGAGGAACGCGTCGGCGAGTGCGCTCTGCCCGCCCATCCGCTGGATGATCTCGCGGGTCCGCTCGTTGTCGCCGACGAGCTGGGTGGCGCCGTCCGTCATCGATCCGAAGACCGCCCCCGCCGTCAGGAAGCCGAGGCTCCAGCCGGCCAGGCCGCCCCGCTGGAGCCGCCAGGCCAGCGCGCCCGCACTGCCGATGCGGCCCTCGGCGGGCCCGGGCCGGGCCGGGAGGAAGCTCATGCCGACGTCGCGGCGTCCGGCGAGGACGTACGCGGCCGCCACCAGCAGCGCGGCCGCCGCGGCGAACAGGCCGAGCACCCACCAGCGTTCGCCGGCGAAGGCCCGTACGTGTTCCAGCCAGCCGAGGGGCGAGGCCCAGGTCAGCGCGCTCTCCCCGGCGGGGGTGCCCGCGTCGCCGGCGGCGCGCAGGACGAACGCCGCGCCGATCAGCGCGCCCGCGAGGCCCTTCGCGAGCCGGGCGCTCTCGGTGAGTTGCACGGTGACGGCGGCGATGCCGGCGAAGAGCATGCCGGTGGCGCCGATGCCCAGCCCGAGTGCGAGGGCGCCGGCCGCGCCGTGCGCGCCCGCCAGGCCGCCGGTGACGAGCAGCACGGCGGCCGCGTTGGCGGTGAGGGCGGCGAGCAGTGCGGCCGTGAGCGGGGCGCGCCGCCCCACCACGGCGGCCGAGAGGAGCTCCTGGCGGCCCGTTTCCTCTTCCTCGCGGGTGTGCCGGACCACGACGGCCAGGCTCATGATGCCGGCGAGCACCCCGGCGAAGACCGCGCCGCGCCAGGCGGTGAGGGCGCCGAGGGAGTCCGCGAAGACGGGCCCGTACAGGGCGCGCAGCGAGCCGTTGGTGTTCATGGTGGCGGCCAGTCGGGCCCGGTCTGCGCCGGTCGCGTACGCCGATTCCAGGGCGCCGGGCAGGCTCAGCACCATCAGGGCCACGACCAGCACCCACACCGGCATCATGATCCGGTCGCGGCGCAGGGCGAGCCGCAGCAGGCCGGCCGTTCCGGCGAGTTGGCCGAGTCGGTTCTTCATCGCGCCGCGCCCGCCTTCGTCCGCGCCGCCGCGTGCACGTCGTCCGCGTAGTGGCGCAGGAAGAGTTCTTCGAGGGTGGGCGGGGTCGCGGTCAGCGACCGCACCCCGGAGGTGGTGAGGGAGCGCAGGACGGCGTCCAGTTTGTCGGTGTCGGCCTGGAGGCGGATCCGCTGCCCCTGCACCTCGACGTCGTGGACGCCGGGCAGCTGTGCGATGCCGTTCGGCGGGCCGGCGAGCTCGGCGCTGATCGACGTACGGGTGAGGTGGCGCAGCTCGGCGAGGCTGCCGGTCTCGACGGTGCGGCCCTTGCGGATGATGCTGACGCGGTCGCAGAGGGCTTCGACCTCGCTCAGGATGTGCGAGCTGAGCAGGATGGTGCGGCCTTCGGCGCGGGCCTCGGCGACGCAGTCCTGGAAGACCCCTTCCATCAGCGGATCGAGGCCGGAGGTGGGCTCGTCGAGGACGAGCAGCTCGGCGGTGGAGGCGAAGGCGGCGACGAGGGCCACCTTCTGGCGGTTGCCCTTGGAGTACGTGCGCCCCTTCTTGGTGGGGTCGAGCTCGAAGCGTTCGATCAGCTCGGCGCGGCGGGCCCGGTCGAGGCCGCCCGCCCGTCGCCCACCACCACCCTGCCCGACGCGCTCCGCGCGGCTGCTCTGGTGCAGCCGCCCGTAGAGGTCGATGACCTCGCCGCCGGACAGGTTGCGCCACAGGGTGACGTCGCCGGGGACGTAGGCGACGCGGCGGTGGAGCTCCACGGCATCGGCCCACGGGTCGCCGCCGAGCAGCTCGGCGGTTCCGGAGTCGGCGCGCAGCAGGCCCAGCAGGACGCGGATGGTGGTGGACTTGCCGGCGCCGTTGGGGCCGAGGAAGCCGTGGACCTCGCCGGTGGCGACGGAGAGGTCGAGTCCGTCCAGGGCGTGGGTGCGGCCGAACGCCTTGTGGAGTCCGGCGACGCTGATTGCCTTCGTCATGATTCTGAACGTACGCTAGTTTCACAAGTTTGTGAAGCTCGGGAATCACGTAAAGTTCGGAGGGTGGCGAAGCAGATGGACACCGGAAGCACGCAGGACGAGCGCGAGGGACGGGACACCGAGGCGGTCTCCCGCTTCGTGGAGCGCTTCGCGGCCCAGCTGGCCGACGCCGGCATGCAGCGCATGGCCGCCCGCGTCTTCGCGCAGCTGCTGGCCAGCGACAGCGGCGCGATGACCTCGGCCGAGCTGAGCGAGGCCCTGCAGATCAGCCCGGCGGCCGTGTCGGGCGCGGTGTCGTACCTGACGCAGGTCAACATGGTCAGCCGCGAGCGCGAGCCGGGCTCCCGGCGCGACCGCTACGTGCTGCACAACGAGCTCTGGTACGAGACCTTCACCCGCCGCGACCAGGTCCTGACCCTGTGGGAGAAGACCCTGCGCGAGGGCGCGGCCGGCCTCGGCGCCGACACCCCGGCCGGGTCGCGGATCGCCGAGACCGCGGCGTTCTTCGAGTTCCTCCAGCACGAGCTGCTGGGAATGATGGACCGCTGGCGCGCCCACCGCGCCACCCTCGACCTGACGTGACCCGACGCGACCTGACGCCGCGCCCCGACCTGACCTGACCAGGCGTCACGCGGCCTGGCCCGCACGCCCGTTCGGGCCGATCGGCGCGCCGGGCGCCGGAGGCACCTGCTATAATCCACTCGCTGCCTTCGGCGCCCCAGTGGAGCGTCCGGAGGCTTTTTTCATGCCTTCTGACACTCCAGAACCCGCAGCCGCAGCCACCACACCCGCACCCACGCCCCCTCCCGCCCCCACCGGCTACCGCGCCCTGCTCCGCAACCGCGAGTTCGCCGGCCTCTACGCCGGCCTCACCCTGACCGTCGCCGCGAGCACCGTGTCCGGCTTCGCCCTCGGCACCCTCGTCGACCGGCAGACCGGCTCCCCCTTCCTGACGGCCGTGAGCATGTACGGCGCCACCTTCGCCACCGTGCTCGGCGCGCTCACCCTCATGTCCGTCGCCGACGGCAAGCACCCCCGCCGCACGCTCCTCGCCCTCCAGAGCCTCTCCCTGGCCGGGGTCGCCGCCCAGGCCGTTCCCGGGCTGCCGCTGGCCGCCCGGTTCGGGCTGCTCCTGCTGCTCGGCTTCTTCCAGTCCCTGGGGACCGGCACCCGCATGGGCCTGCTCGCCGAGACCGTGCCCGCCTCCGCGTACGCCCTCGCCCGCTCGCTCATGAACATCACCGCCGGCGCGGTGTCCGTGCTCGGCTTCGCCCTCGGCGCCGTACTGCTGGGCCGGCTCGGCCCGTACCGGGTGTTCGCCGTCGCCGCCGTGCTGACCGGCCTCGCGCTCGCCGTCGTGGCCGCGACCGTACGGGAGCGGTCGATCCGGCCGACCCGCCGGCCCGGCCTGCGGCAGACCTGGACGACCAACGCCGAACTGTTCGCCCACCCCGACCGGCGGGCCCTGCTGCTGAACCTGTGGGTGCCGAACGGCCTCGTCGTCGGCTGCGAGGCCCTGTTCATCCCGTACGCCCCGCAGCACGCCGGCACCCTCCTCGCCGCCGGCTCGGCCGGAATGCTCATCGGGGACCTCGCCGTCGGCCGGCTGCTCACCGAGGAGCGCCGGCGCCGGTACGCCTTCCCCCTGCGCCTGCTGCTCGCCGTCCCCTTCCTCGGCTTCGCCTTCGACCCGCCGCTGCCGCTCGCAGCGGCCGCGGTGTTCGCCGCGAGCGCCGGCTTCGCCGCCACCCTGCCGCTCCAGGAGCAGCTGCTGGCCCTGACCCCCGACGCGGTGCGCGGGCAGGTCCAGGGCGTCGAGTCGGCCGGCCGGATGACCTGGCAGGGCATCGGCGCCGCCCTCGCCGGCGCGGCCGCCCAGTACCTGGGCCCGGCCACCGCGATGACCGTGCTGGCCGCCGCTTCCGCGGCGGTCACCCTCGCCTCCCGCCGCGCCGTGGCCCGCGCCGCCACCGCGGACACCACAACCACCGCGGACACCACAACCACCGCCGGCGCCACAACCACCGCGGACACCGCAGACCCCGGCGACACCGGCGACACACCGGCGGCCCCGCAGGTCAGCGCGGGAGGATGAGCCCCCACGCCGCCGGCCGCAGGGTCCAGGTCCGCCGGCGCACCGGCCCCGCGACGGCCTCGTCGGCCCGGTACCGGAAGTCCGACCCGGTCACGGTCACCACCCGGGCCCGGGCCCCGACCGCGGTCCCGTCCACCCGGACGACGACCTCCGCGAGCCCTCCCCCGCCCGGCTCCAGCGACAGGTCCTCCACCGGCCGGTCCACATCGGCCAGCACCACCCCGTCGGCCTCCACCCGCAGCCGGTGCCCGCCGGCCCCGCCCCGCGCCGGTCGGGCCGCGGCCGGCGGCGGCCCGACCAGGGTGCGCACCAGCGAGCGGTACGCGCTGCGCACCGAGGGCCCCGCCGGCCTCGGCACGGGCGGCCGAACGGGTGGAATCCGCAGCCCCCCGAGCACCACCCCGTCACTGTCGTCCACCAGCAGGTCCCGCATGCCGACGACCCCGTCCAGGGCCGCCCGGGCCGCGGACACCGCCGACAGCGGGACTCCCAGTGCCCTCACCAGCCCCAGCGTTCCCATCTGCCCCACCGGGACGACGGACACGACGCCCGCGGCGCCCCCGCCGAGCCCGCGCTCCCGGTGCAGCAGCCCCACGGCCCGCACCAGCGCGCGGTCGTCGCCCACGATCACGGGCCGCCGATGGCCCCGGCGGGCGAGGGCCCGCGCGAACTCCTCCGGTGAATCCGGGAGGCTGACCTTGGCCGCCGCCCCCGCCGACAGAACATCCCTCGCGATCCGCACGGACTCGCCGTCGAGACGGCGGGCGACCGGGTCGACGAGCACGAGCAGGCCGCCGACCGGCGCGCCCGCAGGGCTCATGGTGGGCTCCGGAGCCGACACCTCGGTCCTTCCTCGGGTAGCATCTTTGTGCAAGAGGCCCTTGCGCTATTGCGCCAGGGCCTTCGTCTATTCCGGGGTACCGGTCCGACGGCCCAGCCTGCGGTGTACATCGTCGTACGCCCCCTGGCCTTGGACATGCCCCATCCGGAAGAGGTGTACGCCTGTGCCCGCTCTTGTGCTGCTCGGAGCTCAGTGGGGTGACGAGGGCAAGGGAAAGGCCACCGACCTGCTCGGTGGATCCGTTGACTACGTGGTGCGCTACCAGGGCGGCAACAACGCCGGCCACACGGTCGTCGTAGGCGACCAGAAGTACGCACTGCACCTTCTCCCTTCCGGCATCCTCTCCCCCGGATGCACCCCGGTCATCGGCAACGGCGTCGTCGTCGACCCGTCCGTACTCCTCTCCGAGCTGCGCGGGCTCAACGAGCGCGGCATCGACACGTCCAAGCTGCTGATCAGCGGAAACGCCCACCTGATCACGCCGTACAACGTGACCCTCGACAAGGTCGGCGAGCGCTTCCTCGGCAAGCGCAAGATCGGCACCACCGGCCGCGGCATCGGCCCGACCTACGCGGACAAGATCAACCGCGTCGGCATCCGCGTCCAGGACCTGTACGACGAGTCGATCCTCACCCAGAAGGTCGAGGCGGCGCTGGAGAACAAGAACCAGCTGCTCGCGAAGCTGTACAACCGCCGTGCGATCGAAGCCGCCGCGATCGTGGAGGAGATGCTCCAGTACGCGGACCAGATCAAGCCGTACGTCGCCGACACCACGCTGATCCTCAACAACGCGCTCGACGAGAACAAGGTCGTGCTGTTCGAGGGCGGCCAGGGCACCCTGCTCGACGTCGACCACGGCACGTACCCGTTCGTGACCTCGTCGAACCCGACCGCGGGCGGCGCCTGCACCGGTACCGGTGTCGGCCCGACCAAGATCAGCCGGGTCATCGGCATCCTGAAGGCCTACACCACCCGCGTCGGCGCCGGCCCGTTCCCGACGGAGCTGTTCGACCAGGACGGCGAGGACCTGCGCCGCATCGGTGGCGAGCGCGGCGTGACCACCGGCCGCGACCGCCGCTGCGGCTGGTTCGACGCGCCGATCGCGCGCTACGCCACCCGCGTGAACGGTCTGACCGACTTCTTCCTCACCAAGCTGGACGTGCTGACCGGCTGGGAGGAGATCCCGGTCTGCGTCGCGTACGAGATCGACGGCAAGCGCGTCGAGGAGCTGCCGTACTCGCAGACGGACTTCCACCACGCGAAGCCGATCTACGAAACCCTCCCCGGCTGGTCGGAGGACATCACCAAGGCCAAGACCTTCGCGGACCTGCCGAAGAACGCGCAGAACTACGTGAAGGCCCTGGAGGAGATGTCGGGCGCCCCGATCTCCGCGATCGGCGTCGGCCCGGGCCGCACCGAGACGATCGAGATCAACTCGTTCCTGTAGGAACGGGCCGCCTCCCGTCGGGAAGGGGGCGGTGCGCCGGTCGGCGCACCGCCCCCTTGCCCTTTCCGTGCGGCTACTTGTTGTCGTAGTAGCCGAAGACGTCGACGATCAGGTCGACGGACTTCCAGCTCTGGTTCCAGAAGTCGACGACGCCGTGCTCGCCGGCGGCCGCCTGGACCAGGTTCGGGACGGTCTTGAAGCTGTTCCAGTTCAGCGTGGAGGACACCGGCCGCGGCGGCTCGCCCGCGGTGCCTTCCGCGTACTGGTCCCACGAGTTCGCGTCCGGGGCCACCGAGAGGAAGCCGTTGCTGACGGTGTTGGTGACGGTGGTGTTCAGGACGAACGCCTCGTAGTTCTTCGCGCCGTACGACAGCGGCAGCCACGCGTAGCCGCGGGCCGGGACGGGGCCGGCCTCCTGCTGAGTGCTGCGGGTGTCGAGCATGCGGTACGGCGTCGACATGGGCAGGTAGGACGCCTTGCTGTCGGGGCTGTAGTAGCCGACGATGTCCACCACCACGTCGGCGTCCATCCAGCTGCCGTTCCGGATGCTGATCTTCCCGTCCGCGCCGACCGGCACGATCACCGCGTTGGCCGCGGTCGTCCACGCCGCGAAGTTCACGTTCGACGTGGCCGGGGCCGCCCCGCCGCTCGGGAACAAGGTCAGGTGGCCGGGGGCCCGCTGGTCGGTGGCCGTCACGTTCAGCGCGACGGCGGTGGCACCCGCGGGCACCTTCCCGCTGCCCGCGACCCGGACGTCGAAGGAGCCGTGGCCGGCCACCCGCTGCTGCCCGCCGAGCCCGGTCCGGGTGTCGACGATGCGCTCGGGGGTCAGCGCGCTGTAGCCGTTGGCCGCCGACCGGGTGAAGTAGCCGGTCACGTCCGCGATCAGGTCGACCGCGTCCCAGCCGCCGTTGGTCAGTTCCACGGTGCCGTCGGGGCCGACCGGCACGATGACCAGGTTCGACACGGACTGGCCGGCCTCGTAGTTGAGGTTCGACGTGGTCGGCGGGGCCGTCCGGCCGGGGTGCGCCGTGATGTGGCCGGCGGACGTGGTGTTGGTGACGGTCACGTTCAGGGCGACGGCGGTGGCCCCGGCCGGGACCTTCGCGGCGCCGGCGACCTTCAGGTTGAGGGCGGACCGGCCGCGGAGCCTGGTCTTGGCGCCGGTGCCGTCGCGCGTGTCGAGCAGGCGGGTGGGCGCGTGCGGCGTGAAGTCGGAGCCGATCGTGCGTATCGGGAGCTCGTTGACGGCCTGGACGCCCCGCTCCGCGTCGACCACGGTGACCTTCACGGTGTAGTCGCCGAGTTCCGCGTACTGGTGACTGTGGGTCAGGGTGACGCTGCCGGACACCTGGGCGGTGTCCTTGGTCCCGTCGCCCCACTCGACGGTGACGGAGAGCGGCCCGGTGGCACTGGTGACGACGGTCTCGAGGTCGAGGCCGTGCGCGGTCCCGGTCGTGGCGCTGAGGGCGACCCGCAGGTCCGGGTTGCCGTCCACGGCCCCTGCCCGCGGAGCGGCGTCGGCCTTGCCCTGTGCGGCGGCCAGCGGCTTGCGGACCGTGCGGTCCGCCGGACTGGTGAAGGCCTGCGCGGCGGCCTTCGGCTGGGCCTGGCCGGCCTTGGGAGCGGCGGCGACCGGGCGCGCGTCCTGCGCGGACGGCCCGGCGGCCTGCGCGGGCACCGAGACGAGACCTACCCCTGCCGCAACGAGAGCGGCGGAAAACATGACACGGCGACGAAGCACCGTACCCCCCTTGGTCAGGTGCGAGGAACCCTGCAAACGGATTCGAACGTGCGTTCAGAATACTGACATTGAGGGAAATATCCACCGACAGAACGCAGGTCAACACATCAGACCGCCCGGAATTATCCGGAATCAGGACTTCCCCGCCCACAACAGAACCTGTTGCACGAGAGATGGCCGTGACGCCCGGTGCGGTTCCCTGTACCGGCACCGAAAATCGGACAACAAACGGCGCCGCAGGGCCGAAACCAGCCGCCTTCACGGGGTGTCGGCGTCAGCCCGCCGCCAGGAGCGTGTCGATGCTCGCCTTGATGCGGTCGAGCGGCACCTCGCGCTCCACCGTCAGGTGCTCGAACAGGCTCGGCACGAACGGGGCGAGCAGCAGGTGGGCGAAGACCGGCGCGTCCACCCCCGGCCGGGTCTGCCGGAGCAGCATCGCCACGTGCGTGTGCAGGGTCAGATAGGCACCGCTGTGGTACCGCGCGCCCGGTGACGCGGCCTCGGCGGCGGCCATCACCGCGCGGTTGCCGACGAGCCGCTCGGCCAGCGTGAACAGGAACGCCCGCAGCCGCTCCTCCGGCGGCGCCTCGGGCCCCAGCGGCGGCGGCCCACTGAGGAAGGCCTCCTGGAAGCGCCGCTCGTCGTCGTCGAGCAGGGCGATCAGCAGCCGGCTGACGTCCCCGAAGCGCCGGTAGACCGTGCCGACGCCCATCCCCGCGGCGTGCGCGACGGCGTTCATGGTGACGGCGTCCGCCCCCTGCTCGGCGACCAGGCGCGCGGCCGCGTCCAGGATCTTCCGCCGGTTGCGGGCGGCGTCCGCACGTTCGGGCGGGGCTTGACCCGAGACGGGCAGTTCGATGCGGCTCATGCCCCGAGATTACCGGACACCCCCTTGCCAAACGGATCGCTATCCGTTTAACTCTGAACCAGTGCAGGAACCGGATATCGATCCACTTAGGCAGGGAACCGTCATGAGCGCCAAGGTCGCCGTCATCTACTACTCCTCCACCGGGAACGTCCACGAGCTGGCGAAGGCGGTCGCCGAAGGAGCCGAGAAGGCCGGCGCCGAGGTCCGGCTCCGCCGGGTCCCCGAGCTCGCCCCGGACGCCGCGATCGACTCCAACCCGGCCTGGCGCCAGCACGTCGAGGACACCAAGGACGTCGAGGTCGCCACCCTCGACGACCTCGCCTGGGCCAACGCCTACGCCATCGGCTCGCCGACCCGCTACGGCAACATCTCCGGCCAGCTGAAGCAGTTCCTCGACACCACGGGCGGCCTGTGGCAGCAGGGCGTCCTCTCGGACAAGCCCGCCACCGGCTTCACCAGCGCCCACAACGCCCACGGCGGCAACGAGTCCACGCTGCTCGCCCTCTACAACACGTTCCACCACTGGGGCTCGATCATCGTCTCCCCCGGCTTCACCAACCCGGCCGTCTTCGAGGCCGGCGGCAACCCGTACGGCACCTCGCACCCGGCGAGCAGCGGCGAGGTCAGCGAGGCGACCCGGACGGCCGCCCGCTACCAGGGCGAGCGCCTCGCGACGATCGCGGCGCGCCTGGCCGGCTGAACACCGCGGCCCGGCCGGCTAGCCGTCGCGGCGCCGGGCTTCCAGGGGCCGGGCGTCGTCGGGCAGCCCGGAGAGGACGAGCGCGACGGTCTCGACGGCGTCGCCCGTCTCCCGCACCCGGCCGTCGGCCGTCCGCACCTCGTGGCGGCCGTCCCCGAGCGCCCGGACCCACGGCAGGTCGGTGCAGATCGGCGAGTGTGCCACCGCGCCGGCCGCTACCAGGCCAGTTGCGAGATCTCCTCGGCGACCACCGCGCAGGCGTCGGCCGCCGGGTCGATCAGCGGGAAGTGGCCGATGCCGTCCAGCAGCGTCAGCCCGACCGTCTCCCCCGCCTTCGCCGCCGCGGCCACGTACGATTCGGCCACCTCCGCCGGGACGACGATGTCCTCCCGGCCGTGCACCACGGTCGTGGCGATCCCGGTCGGCAGCAGTGCCGCCGGGTCCGCGTACGGGAGCCGCTGCGCCCAGTGCGCGTCCCCGCCCAGCAGCTGCGCCGAGGCGCCGCCGCAGACGCCGAGCTCCTCCGCCGCCTCGAAGTCCGCGATGGGGGCCAGCGCCACCACGCCGCGCAGTACGGGTGGGGCCGGCAGCCGCCAGCCCGCCGGGGCGTCGGCCGGCAGGACGTGCCGGGCGGCGGCCCACAGTGCGAGGTGGCCGCCCGCGGAGTGGCCGGTGAGGACGGTACGGCGCAGGTCGGCCTGCGGGAGGTGGGCGGAGGCCAGCGCGGGCAGGGCGTCCAGCGCCGCGGCCACGTCGTCGAAGGTCTCCGGCCAGCGGCCGGCGACCGGCCCCCCGGCGTTCTGGTGCGGCAGCGAACTCCCGCGCCGGTACTCCACGCTGGCCACCGCGAAACCGCGCCGCGCCAGGAAGTCGGCCAGCGGCGACACGTGCTCCCGGTCGTACGGGGCCCGCCAGGCACCGCCGTGCAGCAGCACCACGAGGGGAGCGGAGACGGCCACCCCGTCCGCCCCACCCGCACCACCGCCCCCGCCGGCGGGGGCCCGCGGGGCGTAGAAGTCGACGACGTGGTCCGGGTGGTCCCCGTACGCGGCGGACGCGTCCGGGGCGACCGGCGGGTGGGCGAAGGCCGAGGCGGCCTCGGCGGCGTCCCGTTCGACAGCGGGGTCCGTCATCGGCTCAACCTCTCGGTAACGCGTGGGACTGGTGTTCCGGCTGCCGGGACTCCGCAGCCCGGAGCGCCCCGGCCTGCGGCGGCTCCGGGCTCCGGGTTCCTTCGATCCGGCAGAGCCGGACCGTATCAGGCCGGAACAGGCCTGTCCCCGGAGGTTTTTGTCACGTACCCCGGCCCGCATGGAAACCGGCCGCGGCGGGCAGGGATCATGCCCTGCCCGCCCCGTGCCGTGACGTTTCGCTCCCGGCCCGGCCGGACATCACCCGAAAATGCGACCCAGCGTCCGGGCCGCGCGCTCCGCATCCGCGAAGCCCACGTACAGCGGCGTGAACCCGAACCGCAGGACGTCCGGGGCCCGGAAGTCGCCGATCACCCCGCGGGAGATCAGCTCGTCCATCACCGCGCGGGCGTCCTCGGTGCGCAGCGACACCTGGCTGCCGCGTTCCTCGTGCGGCAGCGGCGTCACCGGCTCGACCTTCCCCGCCGGGACGTACGCGGCCACGCACTCCAGGAAGAAGTCGGTCAGCGCCAGCGACTTGGCCCGTACGGCGGCCACGTCCACCCCGTCCCACGCGTCGAGCGCCGCCTCCAGGGCCAGCATCGACAGGATGTCCGGGGTGCCGACCCGGCCGCGGACCGCACCCTCGGCCGGGGCGTAGTCCGGGGTCATCGCGAAGGGCTCGGCATGGCCGTTCCAGCCGGGCAGCGGGGAGTCGAAGGCCGCCTGGTGGCGTTCGGCGATGTAGAGGTACGCCGGTGAACCGGGCCCGCCGTTGAGGTACTTGTACGTACAGCCCACGGCCAGGTCGACGCCGTGCTCGTCGAGGCCGACGGGCAGGGCGCCGGCCGAGTGGCACAGGTCCCAGACGATGACCGCGCCCGCGGCGTGCGCCGCCCGGGTGATCCCGGGCAGGTCGTGGAGCCGTCCGCCCCGGTAGTCGACGTGGTTGAGCAGGACCACGGCCGTGTCCTGACCGCGCTCGCGCAGCCGGGCGGCCGCGTCGGACGGGTCCACGGGGACCACGGTCAGGCCGGTGAGCCGGGCCGCCGACCCGGCGATGTAGCCGTCGGTCGGGAACGTGGACGCGTCGACGAGCAGCTCGGTGCGGCCGGGCCCCGCCAGGCGGGCGGCGCCGACCAGCGCCTTGAAGAGGTTGACGCTCGTGGAGTCGCCGACGACGACCTGGCCGGGGGCCGCCCCGACGAGCGGGGCGATCCGGTCGCCGATCCGCTCGGGCGCGGTCCACCAGGTGCCGCTGCTCCAGGAGCGGATCAGCTCGGTGCCCCACTCGTGCGCGACGACCTCGGCGACCCGGTCCGCGACGCCCACGGGGAGCGCGCCGAGCGAGTTGCCGTCGAGGTAGACGACGCCCTCGGGGAGGGTGAAGCGCTCACGGAGCCCGGCCAGCGCGTCGGCGGCGTCGAGCTGTGCGGCGCGCGCGGCCAGGTCCGACGCGGCGGTCGCCGGGGCGGTGGTGTCGAGGGCGTCAGACATGGCTGCGCGCCGTCCACAGCTCGGGGAAGACGTTCTTCGAGGCGCGCTTCTCCAGCCAGGCCACCCCGGCGGAACCGCCCGTGCCGGTCTTCGCGCCCATCGCGCGGCGGGTGGCGACCAGGTGGTCGTTGCGCCAGCGCCAGACGAGCTCCGCGACGTCCGTGAGGGCCTCGCCGAGCCGGTGCAGGTCGGGGTGGAGGTCCGGGTCCTCGTACAGGGAGGTCCAGACGGCCTCGACCGCGGGCGAGGCCTCGTAGCGCTGCGCGAGGTCGCGGTCGAGGACGGACTGCGGGACCGGCAGGCCGCGGCGGGCGAGCAGGCGCAGCACCTCGTCGTAGAGGCTGGGCTCGTGCAGGGCCTTCTCCAGCTCCGCGTGGACGCGCGGGGCGCCGCGGTGCGGGACGAGCATCGAGGCCGACTTCTCGCCGAGCAGGAACTCCATCCGGCGGTACATCGCCGACTGGAAGCCGGAGCCCTCGCCGAGGGCGGCGCGGTACGAGTTGAACTGGCCGGGGGTGAGCTGGGCCAGCGGGCGCCAGGAGGCGTTGAGGGCCTCCAGCTCACGGAGGGATCGTTTCAGCGCGTCCATCGCGACGGGGACGCGGTCCTCGCGGAGGGCCTTCGCGGCCGTCTCCCACTCGTGGACGATGACGGTGAACCACAGCTCCATGACCTGGGTGGTGACCAGGAAGACCATCTCGCCGGGATCGTCCGAACGAGGGTGCTGGAGGTGGGTGAGGACGTCCGCCTGGACGTAGTCCTCGTACGGGGTCGTGCCGGCGAAGTCGAGGTTCGGGGTGTCCGAACCGGCTCCGGAGGCATCAAGGGTGTTCGACATCGCTGTCTCCTCGACACGTGCTTCCGGGTAGCGGTCCGCTCCTTCCGATTGGGTATGTGGAGCCCCGGTCCCCTGCCCGCATCATAGGACCGCTTCCCGGCCGTCCTCCAATGGCGAGTGACGGGCGTCACAGATACGTTTCGGACACGGAGGCGCATGCCGGGCGGTGCCGGCCAGCCACCGGCCGAGGGCTGGTCAGTGCCTGACCGGACGCCGGTCGGGGCCGGTCAGGCACTGATCACCGCTGGTCAGGCGCTACCGAGGACGTCCGCCGCCGTCTCGGAGGAATCGCGCAGGAAGGTCGTGCAGCGCTCGTACTCCTCCTTCTCGCCGATCGCGCCGGCCGCGCGGGCCAGGGCGTGCAGGGCGCGCAGGAAGCCACGGTTCGGCTCGTGCTCCCACGGCACCGGGCCGTGCCCCTTCCAGCCCGCGCGGCGCAGCGCGTCGAGACCGCGGTGGTAGCCCGTACGGGCGTACGCGTACGCCTCGACGGTCCGGCCGGCGGCGAAGGCCTCGTCGGAGAGGACGGCCCAGGCGAGGGAGGAGGTGGGGTGCGCGGCGGCCACCTCGACGGCCGGCGTGCCCGCCGCGATCGCGCCGCGGCCCGGCTCGTCGGGGAGGTGGGTGGGGGCCGGGCCCCCGAGCAGGTTCTGGTGAATGGACATGGTCCAAGTCTGGGGCATCCGGCCCGGGATGCCGGGCCCCTCCCCCGGTGTCGCCACCCCCGCGGCCCGGTGGTGGCGCGGCCACCACGAGGGCGCGCCCGAGCGCCCGATGGTGGGCGCCCCACCACCCGGCGGCCCAGTCAGGTGCCCGGCACACCTCCCCCGGAACGGGGCCCCGGGCCGACGGTAGGAGTGCCATCGACGAAGGGGGAAGTCGTGAACACCGCCATCAGCACACGCCTCGGCACCGCCACCGCAACCGCCTCCCGCACCGCCGCCCGCACCGCTGCGGGCGGCCGCGCCCACCACCGGGACACCGCGGCGGCCTACGCCCCCGGCCTCCTCGGCGGCCGCACGGAAGGCGCCCGCCCGGAGGGCCCCCGAGCGGACGGCCCCCGTACGGACGGCGGCCGCACCGACGGCGCCCGCACCGACGCGGCCGTCGAGGAGCTGTGCGCGGCGGTGTTCACCTCCCTGCGGCGCAAGGACCAGCGCGAGCGCGGCCGCCAGTACGTGCGCGGGCTGCTCGCGACGAAGGGCCGCAAGTCGATCCGCAACATCGCGCACCAGATCAGCGGCGGCGAAACGGCCGGCGGCAGCGCGGCCGCGGAGCAGAGCCTGCACCACTTCATCGCGGCGTCGACCTGGGACTGGCAGCCGATCCGGACCGCGCTGGCGCAGTACCTGGGGCAGACCGCCCCCCTGAGCGCCTGGGTGGCGCAGCCGATGGCGATCCCCAAGGGCGGCGAGCACTCGGTGGGCGCCGGGCACCGCTTCGACCCGCACCGCGGTCAGATGTTCCGCGGGCAGCAGGCCTTCGGGATCTGGTACGCGTCGGCCGGCATGGTCACCCCGGTGGGGTGGCGGCTGTTCCTGGACGAGGAGTCGGCGCAGGAGCCCTCGCAGGACTCCGTGCAGGAGGCGGGCCCCGGCGGCGAGGAATCGTACGAGGGCTGCGCGGTCAGCGGCGTGCTGAACACGGTGCGCGAGGCGGGCATGGCCGTGCGGCCGGTGGTGCTGGACATCCGGGACATCGCGACGCGGGCCACGCTGAACCGGTTCGCCGAGGCGCGGGTGCCGGTGGTGGGGCGGATCAACCCCGAGGCGCGGCTGCTGGTGACGGACCCGCGGCTGCCGGGCTTCGGCGCGGGGACGCTGGCCGCCCGGGACATCCTGCAGAACGTGCGCGGGCTGCGGATGCCGGTGGAGTGGCCCGACCCGGCGGTGCCGGGGGCGCGGCGCACCTCGCTGGTGGCCGCGGTGCGGGTGATGGTGCCGGACCCGGCTCCGGGGCGGCGGCGCGAGGTGCTGCTGTTCGGTGAATGGGAGGCGGCCCGGCGGCTGCCGACCCAGCTGTGGGTGACGGACATGGTGCGCACCGACCCGGCGGTGCTGGTGCGGCTGACGAAGACGGCGCTGCGGGTGTCGGTGGCGTCGGCGGCGAGCGTGCAGGAGGTCGGCCTGCGGGACTTCTCCGGGCGGTCCCTGTCGGGCTGGCACCGGCACGTGACGCTGGCCTCGGTCGCGCACGCGGCCCGCAGCCTGAGCGCGGCGCCGGCGGTCCCGGCGCAGCGACCGGCGGACCTGACACCCGCCCCGGCCCGGCACGCCCTGCGCCGCCCGGCCCCGGCCGCCCGCCCGGCCCCGACCGCCCGGCCGCACCCGGCCCTGGCCACCCGCTGACCCGCGGCTCCGGCCGCACGACACGCCGAGCCGCGTCCCCGTCCCACCCGATCTGCCCGGCCCGCGCCCTCGGGCCCTCCCCTTCCCCCGTGACGGGACCCGAGGAGCGGGCCGGGCCTCCTTCCGCCCCCCACGCCGAAGGGCCCGGCGCACCGTACGAGGACGGTGCACCGGGCCCTTCGGTCGTGCGGCCCCGGCCTTACGGCCTTACCGGGTCACTTCAGGCGGGTGCCGGTGGAGCGCAGGTTCGCGCAGGCCTCGGCCACGCGCTTGGCCATGCCCGCCTCGGCCAGCTTGCCCCAGGTGCGCGGGTCGTAGGTGGACTTCTTGCCGACCTCGCCGTCGACCTTCAGGACGCCGTCGTAGTTGCGGAACATGTGGTCCACGACCGGGCGGGTGAAGGCGTACTGGGTGTCGGTGTCGAGGTTCATCTTCACGACGCCGTTCTCCAGCGCGGTGGCGATCTCCTCCGCCGTGGAGCCGGAGCCGCCGTGGAAGACGAAGTCGAACGGGCTGGACTTGCCGTACTTCTCGCCGACGCCCTGCTGCAGGTCCTTCAGCAGCTCCGGACGCAGGACGACGTTGCCCGGCTTGTAGACGCCGTGCACGTTGCCGAAGGAGGCGGCCAGCAGGTAGCGGCCCTTCTCGCCCAGGCCGAGGGCCTCGGCGGTGCGGATCGCGTCCTCGACGGTGGTGTACAGCTCGTCGTTGATCTCGTGGGTGACGCCGTCCTCCTCGCCGCCGGTCGGGGTGATCTCGACCTCAAGGATGATCTTCGCGGCGGCGGCGCGGGGCAGCAGCTCCTGCGCGATGGCGAGGTTGTCGGCCAGGGTCTCGGCGGAGCCGTCCCACATGTGCGACTGGAACAGCGGGTTGCGGCCGGCCTTGACGCGCTCCTCGGAGAGGGCGATCAGCGGGCGGACGTACCCGTCCAGCTTGTCCTTCGGGCAGTGGTCGGTGTGCAGCGCGATGTTGACGTCGTACTTGGCGGCGACGATGTGCGCGAACTCGGCCAGGGCGACCGCGCCCGTGACCATGTCCTTGCTGTGCTGCCCGCCCAGGAACTCCGCACCACCGGTGGAGATCTGGATGATGCCGTCGCTCTCGGCCTCCGCGAAGCCGCGCAGGGCAGCGTGCAGGGTCTGGCTCGAGGTCACGTTGATGGCCGGGTAGGCGAACTTGCCTGCCTTCGCCCGGTCGAGCATCTCGTTGTAGACCTCGGGGGTTGCGATGGGCATCTGTCCGCTCCTTGGGTGTGCGGGGAGTGTGCGATTGCTGACCCTGACCTGGGGGCGACGTAACCGTCGCGCCTATCTTTCCAGACTCCGCACGGCACTCCACCCGTGCCGGGTGGGCGGATTCCGGAAATCGCGCCACCCGGCAACAAAAGAGCAGGTCAGACCCTGTGCAGCAGCGCCGTGGAGGCCTGGTTTGCCGCCCGGACCGGTTCCGGAATGCAAGACCGGAGGGTCCGGGACCCGGGCAGCGGCCCCTCCTGCGGCCCCGGCGGCGGGGGCTGCGGTCAGGCCAGGCCGAGGTCCGACAGCCGGTAGCCGGTCAGGTACGGCAGCCCGGCCGCGGCGATCGCGTCGGCGGCGCCGCGGTCCACGATCGTGGCGACGGCGACGACCTCGCCGCCCGCCTCGCGGACGGCCTCGACGGCGGTCAGCGGGGAGCCGCCGGTGGTGGAGGTGTCCTCGACGACCAGGCAGCGCTTGCCCTGGACGTCGGTGCCCTCGATGCGGCGCTGCATGCCGTGCGCCTTCTGCGCCTTGCGGACGACGAACGCGTCCAGGCGCCCGCCGCGCGCCGCGGAGGCGTGCAGCATCGAGGTGGCGACGGGGTCGGCGCCCAGGGTCAGGCCGCCGACGCAGTCGTATGCGAGGTCGGCGGTGAGGTCGAGCATGACCTGGCCGACCATGGGGGCCGCCTCGCCGTCCAGGGTGATCCGGCGGAGGTCGATGTAGTAGTCGGCCTCCTTGCCGGAGGAGAGGGTCACCTTGCCGTGCACGACGGCCTTGTCCTTGATCTGCTGCAGAAGCGCATCGCGTACGTCACTCATGGGCCCGAGCTTAGTTGCGCGCGCCGGGCCCTACGACAGGCGGCGCCAGGTCCACGTCGTGGCGACCTCCAGCGGGTCCACGGGCGTGACCAGCCGCGGCAGCGTGTTCAGCCCGTTCGGCGGCCCGGACTGCGGCTCCACGCAGACGGCCTCGGGCTGCTCGTCGTAGACCACGACCCACTCGGCCCGGCTGGTGACCTTCAGCTCGATCTCGCCGGGCCAGGTGAGGGTGGCCTCGACGCCGTCGGGCATGCCGAAGCAGTCGTCCCAGGGGCCGGGCCGCGGGTCGATGCGCTTGCCGGTGGGGAGGTGGTCGTCGCCGCGCTCCTCCTGCCAGGCGGGGGCGAAGTCGAGGCGGACGTCCTCGCCGCCGGCGCCGAGGTTGCGCAGGAACCAGGGGTGCCAGCCGGCCTGGGCCGGGAAGGAGTCGCCGTACGTCTCGATGCCCAGGGTGAGGGTCAGCGAGTCCGGGCCGAGGTCGACGAGCTGGGTGACCCGGCCCGGGTACGGCCAGGGGTCGGCCAGGTCGTACGTGAACGCCGCCCCGGTGGCCGAGGAGTGGGCCCGGCGCCAGGGGGCGTCGCGGCCGAAGCCGTGGATGGCGTGCGGCGGCTGGTTGACCGGCATCCGGTGGACGGCCGCGCCGTCGCGGAACTCCCCGTACGCGGTGCGCCCGCACCACGGCACCATCGGGAAGCAGCCGTACCGGGCGCCCTGGCGCAGCAGCTCCTTGCCGTCGATCCGCAGACTGCCGATCCGGCAGCCGTTGTCCTGGTCGACCGTCACCTCGGCGCCGCCGGCGCTCAGTTGCGTGCTCATGCGGTCGAGCCTAACGACCTCCGGCGGATCAGCGGCGCCTGCGCAGGGCCCGGCCCAGCACGACCGCCGAGGCCAGCGCGAGGGCGGCGGCCGGGGCGATCCAGCGCAGGCCCGCGCCGGCGGCGGCGGACGCGGGTGCGGGGACCGGGGCGTAGCGGCCGCGCGGCGGCGCGTGGTCGACCTCCTCGGCGCTGCGGCCGATCATGGTGCGGCGGGCGTGGGCGGCTTCGGCGGGGGGCTGCGGGGGGCCGGCGAAGGCCTCGACGCCGCGCAGGCGGTCCAGCTCCCCGAAGTCGGAGGCGCTCCCGATGTCCTCCAGGTCCCCGAGGGCGCCGAGCTCGCCGAGGCCGTCGAGGTCACCGATGCCGCCGAGGGCCTCCTCCGGCAGCTGGTCCGGGGCGGGAGGCGGCTCCTCGGCGTCGGGGCCCGCGGCCCCGGCCGGCCCGCGCCGCTCGCCCCGGCCGCCGTCCTCGCCCTGTTCTCCCCGCTCGTCCTCGTCGCCCGCCCGTACCGCCAGCTGTGCGGCGGTCCGGTCCAGCAGCCGCTGCACGGCGGCCCGCACCGCCTCCGGCGCGAAGCCCGCGGCCCGCCCGCCGGCCTCGCCCCCGGCGGTGAACTTGAGCGAGGTCCCGCCCTCGGCCGCCACCAGCCGCAGCCCCACGGTCAGCGTGACGGTCCCGCCGCCCCGGAGCTCGGCGCCCTCGCCGGACACGGTGAAGTGGTCCGGGTCGCTCTCGGTGACGGACAGGGTGCCGCGGTAGGTGACGGTGTTCGCGCCGACCTTCAGCTTCAGCCGGCCCGACACCGGCTGCCCGGCCCCCGGCTGCGGGGCCGTGTCCGGCTGGAGCCCCGGTACGCAGCGGGCCACCCGGGCGGGGTCGCGCAGCACGGCGCGGAGACGGTCTGCGGGGACCGGAACGAACACCTGATGCTCCATGCGGTCGAGCCTACCGACGACATCCCCCGGCGCACCCGGTCGGCAGGTCACCGGTTCCGTGTCCCGGCCGGGGCTCCGGTGCGCACGCCCGCCCGGGGCGGGTCACGAGTACCGCGGGTGGGGCAGCGTGGACGGCGGCAGCCCCGCCACCCGCATCCGCTCCGCGTCGCGGGCCGCGTCCCGCAGGGACTGCGTGGTCAGCGAGCGCAGCCCCGGCGCGTCCGGGTCGACGCGCAGCTCCGGGGCCCGGTCGCGGGCGGCCAGGACGAAGCCCCAGTCCTGCGGCGGCGCGTCGGTCGTCCCGGGGCTGCGGTCCGGGCCGGCGGCGAAGCCTGAGCGGCGGCCGCCCGCGCTGTAGGGCACCGTGCGCAGGCCGGCGGCGCGCAGCGTGGCCTCGACGGTCCAGTAGGTGTGCGGGCGGGTGGCCAGCGGGCCGGCGTGCACGACGATCCGCCCGCCGGGGGCCAGGGCGCGGGCGGCGAGCCCGTAGAACTCCTGCGAGTACAGCTTCGTACTGGGGGTGATGCCCGGGTCGGGGAGGTCGGAGACGATGACGTCGAAGCGGCGGTGGGCGGCGGGGCCGCGCAGCCAGTGGAAGGCGTCCTGGGTGACGACGCCGAGGCGGGGGTCCTCGTGCGCCCGGCCGTTGAGCGCGGACAGCATGGGGTCGGTGCGGGCGAGGCGGACCACGCCGGGGTCGAGCTCGACGACGGTGACGGACTCGACGTCGCGGTGGCGCAGCACCTCGCGGGCGGCGAGCCCGTCGCCGCCGCCGAGGACCAGGACGCGGCGGTGCGGGCCGGTCATCGCGGGGTGGACGAGGGCCTCGTGGTAGCGGTACTCGTCGTAGCCGCTGACCCGCAGCCGGCCGTCGAGGAACAGGTCGAGGGAGCGGGGGGAGCCGGTGGCGGGGCCGGTGAGGACGAGCTCCTGTATCCCGGTCTGGCGGGCGACGCGCACCTCGCCGCCGTACACGGCGCGCCGGGCGACCTGCTCGAAGTCGCCGGCGAGGGCGGTGGCGCAGCCGAGGGCGGCCAGGACGGCGGCGTTCATGCAGATCAGCAGCCAGCGGGAGCGGCGGCTCAGGTCGCGGCGGAACAGCCACAGGACGAGGCCGGCACCGACGACGGCGTTGACGGTGCCGGTGAGCGTGGCGCCGGTGAGCTGGCCGAGCACCGGCAGCAGCAGGAAGGGGAAGGCGAGGCCGCCGACCAGCGCGCCCACGTAGTCGGCGGCGAACAGGTCGGCGACGGCCCCGCCGGCGTCCTGACGGCGGATCCGCTGGATGAGGACCATCAGCAGCGGGATCTCCGCGCCGATGAGCACGCCGATGACGAAGGAGAAGGCGACGAGCGCGGGCCGGGACTCGCCCAACCAGGCGAAGCTCGCGTACAGCGCCATGGCCGAGAGTCCGCCGAGCAGCGCGAGGGCCGCCTCGATGACGGCGAATCCGAAGGCGGGCCGGGTCCGCAGTCGCTTGGCCAGCAGGGAGCCGACGCCCATGGCGAAGACCATGACGGACAGGACGACGGATGCCTGGGTGACGGAGTCGCCGATCAGGTAGGAGCCGAGGGCGAGCAGTTCCAGCTCGTAGACGAGACCGCAGGCGGCGCAGACGAACACGGTGGCCAGGACGAGGAGTCGGCCGGTCCGGGGCCGTACGGGAAGGGCGGCCGGGACGGTCTCCGTGCCCCGCGGCTCCGGGGCCGGGAGCACCCGGCGCGGGACGGAACGGTCGATCATGCAGCGAACCGTACGTCACCGCCCACACACATCAGGTCACCCACATGGGTGTAAGTCCGGTTTCGCTCCCGCCAGTTGGCGCAACCGGTGGACCGTACGGGCGAGGCCGGCGCGCGGCGCCCGCCGGGCCGGGAGCCCGGTCACCGGGCGGCGGGCTCCCGGCTGCCCGCGGGTGCGCCGGCGCGCACACCGACCCTCGTTCGAGTGGCCACCAACTGGCCTTCCTGCGGGTACGCGTGCCAGGTCCGCCAACGGACCTGCCCTTCGTGGCGCTGCGCGAGCATCGCGGTGAAGGCGTGCGGGCTGCCCGGAAAGGTTCCGGCCAGTCCGTTCGGGTGATCCGCGACCAGGGCGAGGAGCTCCTGCGCCCGTCCCGCGAACGACCCCTGCGACAGGGTCTCGACGCGCGCGGCGAACTCGTACTCCCAGCCGGTCATCCGCTTGGCCACGCCGAGGGGCAGCGGCGTACGGCTACCGGGCATGCAGGCGACCGTCTCCGAGCAGAGCACCGCGCCCTCCTCGAGGAGCACCTGGTGGGAGGCCCCGAGCAGGCGCAACTCCACCTTTGCGCCCGCCAGTTCGAGGTTCAGCACGGCCAGGGCGGGCAGCCGGTCCCGACCCAGGGCCCAGGCGAGGTCGGCGGCACGCGTGTCGGTGTAGGTGGTCTGGAGGGTCGTGAGCATGAGTCGGCTCCGCAAACGCGCGAGGGAGAGGGGCCGGACCCCGCCAGCGGTAGTCAACGGGTGGGGGGACACCGGCTCGGGTCCACAGGAAGTCCCGGGAGGGTCCGGGGACTGGTCTACTCAACCGAGGGAATCATGAAAGGCACGGCACTCACAGCGTTTTTACCCAACATGGTTGGGTTTACATCCCCGCGGGGGCTCCACAGTTCACGTGTTCACCGGCTCCGCCGAACCGGCCGGTCGCGGGCCCGGAGACGGGCCCGGAGCCCGGACGCGGGTCGGGGCCGACCCCGCCCGTCCCCGCCCGTCCCCGCCCTCAGCTGCCGCCGCCGCATCCGCCGCCGCAGGAGGACCCGCCTCCGCAGGACGACGAGGAACCGCCGCAGGAGGACGAGGAGCCGCAGCCGGCCCCGCCGCCGCCCGAGCCGCCGGCCCACCAGCTGTCCCGGGAGCTGCGGCGGGAGCTGCTCCAGGTGCTCCGGGAGCTGCGGCGGCCCTTCGAGAGCGACACCTTGGACCGGTTGGAGGCGGCGGTGGCACGGCTGCCGGCGATCGCCAGGAGCACCACGACGCCGACGGCGAACATACCGAGCAGGATGAAAAAGGCCAGGAGCACGGTCCTTCGACCTCCTTGTGACGGCCCCGGTCTCCCGGGGGAGCGGGACCCCCCGTCCCGCGTGCCAGGGGGATGCCCGCGCGCCACGGCATCCAAAGCGCACTTGAGCAAGTCCAGAGGTTCCCCCCAGGATGACGGCCATGAGCGCTCCCGCGGCCGGTCGCCGCCCCCACCTCAACCGCCGTCTGGCGTCCTTCGGCACGACGATCTTCGCGGAGATGTCGGCCCTGGCCGCCCGGACCGGGTCCATCAACCTCGGCCAGGGCTTCCCCGACACCGACGGCCCCGCGCAGATCGCCGAGGCGGCCTCCCGCGCCGTACTCACGGGGCTCGGCAACCAGTACCCGCCGGGCCCCGGCGTCCCGGAGCTGCGGGCCGCGGTCGCACGCCACCAGCAGCGGTTCTACGGCCTGTCCTACGACCCGGAGACCGAGGTGCTGGTCACGGCGGGCGCGACCGAGGCCATCGCCGCCTCCCTGCTGGCGCTGCTGGAACCGGGCGACGAGGTCGTCGCCCTGGAGCCGTACTACGACTCGTACGCGGCGTGCATCGCGATGGCCGGCGCCACCCGGGTCCCGGTCACGCTGCGGCCGCACGCCGGGGCGTTCGCCCTCGACCTCGACGAGCTGCGCGCCGCGGTCACCCCGCGCACCCGCCTGCTGCTGCTGAACAGCCCGCACAACCCGACGGGCACCGTGCTGGGCCCGGCCGAGCTGGCCGCCGTCGCCGAGCTGGCGGTCGAGCGGGACCTGCTGGTCGTCACCGACGAGGTGTACGAGCACCTGGTCTTCGACGGCGTCCACACCCCGCTGGCCTCGCTGCCCGGCATGCGGGAGCGCACGGTCACCATCTCCTCCGCGGGCAAGACGTTCTCGTTCACCGGCTGGAAGGTCGGCTGGATCACCGCCGTGCCCGAGCTCGTCGCGGCGGTCCGCTCGGCCAAGCAGTTCCTGACCTTCGTGGCGTCGGGCCCGTTCCAGTACGCCATCGCCGAGGCCCTGGACCTGCCCGACGCCTACTACGACGGCTTCCGCGCCGAGCTGGCCGCCAAGCGGGACCTCCTCTCCGAGGGCCTGGCCGCCGCCGGCTTCGAGGTGTTCCGCCCGCAGGGGACGTACTTCATCACCACCGACATCACCCCGCTCGGCGAGAAGGACGGCCTGGCGTTCTGCCGCGCCCTGCCGGAGCGGTGCGGCGTGGTCGCCATCCCGAACCAGGTCTTCTACGACGACCGCTCCGCCGGCGCCACCCACGTCCGCTGGGCCTTCTGCAAGCGCACCGAGGTCCTGAAGGAGGCGGTGGACCGGCTGGGGGCGCTCGCGCGCTGAGCGGCGGGAGGTCTTCATCCGGGGTTCGGCCGGGGTTCGGCGGGCGGGCTGCGGGCGGGGCCCTCGTGCTCTGCGCCGCGGCCTGGTGGGCCGGGCGCAGCCCGCTGGGGGTGCGCGGGGCACTCCTGGGACTCCGTCCGGCAGCTGCTGACCGGCCGGCCCGTGCCGCTCGGCACCACCGTGACGGCCGTGCTGCTGGGCGCGGCCCTGCTGTCGGCGGGGCTGCTGCTGGCCGGGCGGCTGCCGGTACCCCTGCCGCTGCTGATGTACACCGCGGTGCTGCTGGTGATCTCGCTGGGCGGGGCCGGCTACTTCGAGTCGAAGCCGCGCTTCCTGCTGCCCGCGTTCCGCTGCTACTGGCGCCGGCCGCCGCAATGGCGCGAGCCCGACCGTGCTCCGCGGTGCTGGCGACCGCGGGGCTGGCCGGGCTCTCGTACGGCTACGGGGTGTACCTCCTGGTGATCGCCAGGATGCCTCCCTGAGCGCGGGGCGGGGGCGGGACTAGCTGTCCTCGCCGTCCGTGTCCTCGCCCTCGCCGTCGGCGGAGTCGAGGTCCTTCTCCAGGCCGAGCTGCTCCACGAGCCACTTGTCGAACTCGATGGAGGCACGGACCCAGCTGACCGTGGAGGACACGAAGTGCTCCAGGCTGACGCCGGTGCCGATCAGCATCTGCGCCTCGCCGATCAGGCGGACGGAGCCGTCGTCGTGGGTGTGGCTGTAGACCTTCGGCCACAGGGTGCGGCGGTTCCAGTCGTCGATGGACTCCAGCAGCTGCGGCTTGTCCTCGATGGCGTGGGGGCGGTCGTAGAAGGTGCGGACGGAGAAGACCTGCTGCTCGTTCTCGCCACGGAACATGAAGTAGGTGCGGAACTCCTCCCACGGCGCCGCGAGGTCACCCTCGTCGTCGACGACGTACTTGAGCTCCATCTGCTCCAGCAGCTGCTTGACCAGATCCTGGTCCGGGACCACGGGGCCCGCCGGTCCTGTGGCCTGCGGTTCGGGCTGCTGCCCTCCGAAATTCGGAATCGAGGCCGGGTCGATGCTCACCGTGTTCTTCCCTTCGTGCGGATGCTGTCATCCTCCCCCATCCCTCCTACCCCGTGTCCAGCCCCACACGTCCGATCCGCTCCGAGCGGACAGGGACGGGCCCCCGGCGGGGGTGCGGCACTGCCGCGGTACCCCGGCCGGGGCCCGCCCGGGGGCCGTCAGAGGGCCTTGCCGACCAGCAGGTCGTCGCCGGCCACGTCCACCCGTACGGTGTCGCCGTCGCGGACCTCGCCGGCCAGGATCTCCTTGGCGAGGCGGTCGCCGACCGCCGTCTGGATCAGGCGGCGCAGCGGGCGGGCGCCGTACGCGGGGTCGTTGCCCTTGTCCGCGAGCCAGGCCAGGGCCTCGGGGGTGACGTCCAGGGTCAGGCGGCGGTCGGCCAGGCGCCGGGCGAGACTGCCCACCTGGAGCTCGGCGATGTGGGCCAGCTCGTCCCTGGTCAGCGCGGAGAAGACGACGAGGTCGTCGAGCCGGTTGAGGAACTCCGGCTTGAAGGAGGCCCGGACGACCTCCAGGACCCGCTCCCGCTTCTCCTCCGCCGAGGTGCCCGGGTCCATCAGGAACTGGCTGCCCAGGTTGGAGGTGAGGATGAGGATGGTGTTGCGGAAGTCCACGGTGCGGCCCTGGCCGTCCGTGAGCCGGCCGTCGTCGAGGACCTGGAGCAGGATGTCGAAGACCTCCGGGTGGGCCTTCTCGACCTCGTCCAGCAGGACGACGGAGTACGGGCGGCGGCGCACCGCCTCGGTCAGCTGGCCGCCCTCCTCGTAGCCGACGTAGCCGGGCGGGGCGCCGACGAGGCGGGCCACGCTGTGCTTCTCGGAGTACTCCGACATGTCGATGCGGACCATGGCCCGCTCGTCGTCGAAGAGGAAGTCCGCGAGCGCCTTGGCCAGCTCGGTCTTGCCGACGCCGGTCGGCCCGAGGAAGAGGAACGAGCCGGTCGGCCGGTCGGGGTCGGCGATGCCCGCGCGGGTGCGGCGCACGGCGTCGGAGACGGCCCGCACGGCCTCGCCCTGGCCGATCAGGCGGCGGCCCAGCTCGGCCTCCATGCGCAGCAGCTTCTGGGTCTCGCCCTCCAGGAGCCGGCCGGCCGGGATGCCCGTCCAGGCGCCGACGACGTCCGCGATGTCGTCGGGGCCGACCTCGTCCTTGACCATGGTGCGCTTGGCGGCCTCCGCTTCCGCCTCGGCCTCGGTGGCCTCGGCCAGCTCCCGCTCCAGGGCCGGGATCTCCCCGTAGAGCAGCTTGGAGGCGGTGTCGAAGTCGCCGTCGCGCTGGGCGCGCTCGGACTGGCCGCGCAGCTCGTCGAGGCGCTCCTTGAGCTCGCCGACCCGGTTCAGGGACTGCTTCTCCTTCTCCCAGCGGGCGGTCAGGCCGCGCAGCTCCTCCTCCTTGTCGGCGAGGTCCTTGCGGAGCTTGTCCAGGCGCTCGCGCGAGGCCGGGTCGGACTCGTTCTTCAGCGCCAGCTCCTCCATCCGCAGGCGGTCGACGGCGCGCTGGAGCTCGTCGATCTCCACCGGGGAGGAGTCGATCTCCATGCGGAGCCGGGACGCGGCCTCGTCGACGAGGTCGATGGCCTTGTCGGGCAGGAAGCGGGAGGTGATGTAACGGTCGGAGAGGGTCGCGGCGGCCACCAGCGCGCTGTCGTTGATCTGCACCTTGTGGTGGGCCTCGTAGCGGCCCTTGAGCCCGCGCAGGATGGCGATGGTGTCCTCGACGGACGGCTCGGCGACCAGGACCTGCTGGAAGCGGCGCTCCAGCGCCGGGTCCTTCTCGATGCGCTCGCGGTACTCGTCGAGGGTGGTGGCGCCGACCATGCGGAGCTCGCCGCGGGCCAGCATCGGCTTGAGCATGTTGCCGGCGTCCATGGCCGAGTCGCCGCCGGCGCCCGCGCCGACGACCGTGTGGAGCTCGTCGATGAAGGTGATGATCTGGCCCTCGCTGGACCTGATCTCGGCGAGGACGGTCTTCAGGCGCTCCTCGAACTCGCCGCGGTACTTGGCGCCCGCGACCATCGCACCGAGGTCGAGGGCGACCAGGCGCTTGTTCTTGAGGGACTCGGGGACGTCGCCCTTGACGATGCGCTGGGCCAGGCCCTCGACGACGGCGGTCTTGCCGACGCCGGGCTCGCCGATGAGCACCGGGTTGTTCTTGGTGCGCCGGGACAGGACCTGGACGACCCGGCGGATCTCGTGGTCCCGGCCGATGACGGGGTCGAGCTTGCCCTCGCGGGCCGCGGCCGTGAAGTCCGTGCCGAACTTCTCCAGGGCCTTGTACTGGCCCTCCGGGTCGGGGGTGGTCACCCGCCGTCCTCCTCGTGCGTTCTCGAAGGCCTCCAGCAGCTTCTTCGCCGTCGCGCCCTGGGCGGACAGTACCTCTCCGGCCGCGCCGCCCTTGGCGGCGATCGCGATGAGCAGGTGCTCGGTCGAGAGGTAGTCGTCGCCGAGCTCCTTGGCCTGCTGGTCGGCCTCGGCGAGGACGGCGAGCAGGTCGCGGGTGGGCTGCGGCGGGGCGACCGTGGAGCCCGTGGCGCTGGGCAGGGCGGCGAGGAGCCGCTCGGCGCCGGAGCGCACGGCGGCCTGGTCGGCCTCGGTGGCCGCGAGGAGGTCGGTGAGGTTCTCGTTGTCCTCGCCGGCGAGCAGGGCCAGCAGCAGGTGTGCCGGGCTCAGGTCGGCGTGGCCGTCCTTGACTGCGCGGTTGGTGGCGTTGTTCAGCGCGTCCCGGCTCTTGTTGGTCAGCTCGGCGTCCACGTGCGGCTTCTCCTCTCCGTGCGGTGCATCCGTGTCGGGGCTGCATCAGGCGATTGACACACTCAACGTGCGTAAAGTTGAGTCTATTCCACTCAAGGCAGCTGGAGGCGGGTTTCCGGACGCGGAGTCGTACGCTCTGCGCATGTCCCATGACGTACTCAACCCGACGCCCGAATACCTCGCCTTCTGGCGGGAGCGGCACGTCTGCACGCTGACCACCCCGCGCCCGGACGGCACCCCGCACGTGGTGCCCGTCGGGGTGACGTACGACCCGGAGGCCGGCCTGGCCCGGGTGATCAGCAACAAGCACAGCAAGAAGGTCCGCAACGTGCTGGCGGCCCAGGCGGTGGGGCCGGGCTCGGCGCGGGTCGCGGTGTGCCAGATGGAGGGGCGCCGCTGGGCGACGCTGGAGGGCCGCGCGGTGGTGCGCACGGACGAGGAGGCGGTCGCGGACGCGGTGGCGCGCTACGCGCAGCGGTACGGGCGGACGCCCTCGCCCAACCCGGACCGGGTGGTCATCGAGATCGCGCTGGACCGGGCGATGGGCCGCGCCTGAGGGGTGGGGTGCGGACCGGACGGTTCAGGATTCGCCTTGTCCGGTTCGACCACTGGACGCCGACATCACAACGGCGCCATCGTGGTCAGGTCCACGATGGCGCCGTTGTGTGGGGGAAGCACCTGGAGCGATCTGCAACGACGGGGGAATCGCTTCAGGCACTGCGGGGGGTGGCGGTGGTGATGTCGGGTTCGAAGAGCTGGTGGTCCCGCTGATCGAGGTTCACGAAGACCATGCCGTAGCGCACCTCGCAGCGGACCGGCTGCGGCGCGCCGCGGGGGCGGCGCAGGCAGCGGTACGCCCGCACGTCCTCGTCCTCCTCCCGCGTGATCACGATGGGCTGGCCGAAGAGGGTGACCATCAGCGAGTCGCCGACCTGGGGGATGGCCGTCGCGAGGTCGATGAACTGCCAGCCGGAGCGATAGGCGGAAGCCATTTCGCGGCGGAAGCCGCGGTCATCGGGGGTCATACCGTGCTCTCCACGACAAGGGCTGCGGAATCGGCATCTGCGGGGGTCGAGCGCCACCCGCTGTCCAGCGGGGCCTCACGCCATCCGCTGTCCGCCGAGGGCTCGCGCCATCCGCTGTCCTCCGCCTGGATGTCCGCGGCACCTCCGGCGCCCCCCAGCGCGGCTGCGGCGAGTCCCAGACCGGCCACAGCCGAGAAGATGACGGTGGCAAGCGCCGAGCGAAGCATTCTCTTGTTCATGGTCGGCTTCGTCCTCACTTGATGAAATCCTCTCCCCCGCCTGTCAGACGATGGCTCATTCAGGCACGTCGCTGCCACAGGGACGATGCATCATGTTCTTGCATGTTCAGGACCCTGGGGGGTGGAGATTTGACAATAAACACAACAAAAGCGACACATCCCCACTCGGTCGCGAACCTGTGCTCCGAAGGAGCGCGCCTCTACACGAGCGCGCTGCGGACCGGTCGCATCGCACGTGGCGACGTGGAAGCGGCGCCCTGCCTGCTCGACCTGGCCCTGCTCCAGCCGGATCCTGATGACGTCAATTCACTGCGCCCGGTTCCACCGGCGGTTGCGCTGGCCCAGCGGCTGCATCCGATCGAACGCGAGATCCGCGAGCGGCACCGCGATTCTCTCGAACTCTCCGAAGCGTTCGAGCCGTTTCTCGCCATCAGTGCGCAGGCTCCGGCCAGTACCCACGCCATCACCGTGCTGGAGGGCTTCGACGCCATCAACGCCGCCCTCAACCTGGCCACCGCCGAGTGCCACACCGAGATGCTCACCGTCCAGCCCGGCGGCGCCCGCCCCAGCCTGGAGCTTACGGAAGCCCTGGAGCGCGACCAGCCGCTGACCGACCGCGGTGTCCGGATCCGGACCCTCTACCAGCACACGGTCCGCCACAGCCGGGGCACGCTCGCGTACGTCGACATCCTCAAGGCCGGCAAGGTCGAGGTGCGCACGCTGGAGGAGCTCTTCGAACGGCTCATCATCTTCGACCGCACGGTCGCCTTCATCCCCGCCAGCGACGACCGCCAGGTGGCCCTGGAGCTGCGCCACCCGGGGCTCGTGGACTACCTCATCAAGGTGTTCGAGCAGCTGTGGCACCGCGCGGTGCCGCTGCAGGAGGAAGTGACCTACCAGCCCACCCGGGACGGCATCTCGGGCGTGCAGCGCACCATCGCCCAGCTCCTCGTCGAGGGGCACGTGGACGAGGCCATCGCCCGCCGGCTGGGCATGAACGTACGGACCTGCCGGGCGCACATCGCCAAGCTCGCCAGCACCCTCGGCAGCGGCAGCCGCGCCCAACTCGGCTTCCTCATCGCCCGGTCCGGGATCCTGGAGGAGCGCGGGCCGGACTGCTGAGGCGGGACGGCCGCGAGGACGCCGAAGGCCCCGCCCGGGAGGAACCCGGGCGGGGCCTTCGTCATGTCGGCGTGTCGCCGCGTCGGCGGGCCGCCGCGCCGCCGCTAGTCGTTCGTCCGCTTCGGGGCGGGACGCCAGACGACGAGGGCGTTGCCGGCCACCGGCGGCTGGTACTTGACCAGGTCGCGGCGGTACGAGGCGTGCACCTGGGCCTCGCGCTGCTGCATCACGGCGGCCGCGCCCTCGACCGCGGCCGAGAGCTCGGCCACGCGCTGCTGGAGGGCCTCGACCTGGTTCTGCAGCTCGATGATCCGCTTGATGCCGGCCAGGTTGATGCCCTCGTCCTGGGACAGCGCCTGCACCGTGCGGAGCAGCTCGATGTCCCTGGCCGAATATCGCCGTCCGCGGCCCGCCGTGCGGTCCGGGGAGACCAGACCGAGGCGGTCGTACTGGCGCAGGGTCTGTGGGTGCAGACCCGAGAGCTGGGCGGCCACCGAGATCACGTAGACCGGGGTCTCGTCGGTCAACTCGTAGGCCCCGCCACCGAAGCGGGGCTGTCGTCGGCGGCCGTCCATGTCATGCTCCCTTCGCAGACTCGAACAGCGCGGCACGCGGGTCGTCCGACTCCGTCGCGTCGCGGTACATCTCCAACGCCTCGCGGGCCTTGTCCGTCAGCGCGGACGGGACCGCGACCTCCACCGTCACCAGCAGGTCGCCGCGGGTGCCGTCCTTGCGGACCGCGCCCTTGCCGCGGGCCCGCATGGTGCGGCCCGTCGGGGTGCCCGGCGGCAGCTTCAGCGTCACCGCGGGCCCGCCCAGGGTCGGGACCTTGATGTCGGCGCCCAGGGCCGCCTCGGAGATCGTCACCGGGACGGTCACCGTCAGGTTGTCGCCCTTGCGGCCGAAGACCGGGTGGCTGCCCACGTGGACGACGACGTACAGGTCGCCGGCCGGGCCGCCGCGCTCGCCCGGCGCGCCCTTGCCGCGCAACCGGATCCGCTGGCCGTCGGAGACGCCCGCCGGGATCCGGACCTGCATGGTCCGCGAGGACTTGGCGCGGCCGCTGCCCTTGCACACCTCGCAGGGGGTTTCCGCGATCAGGCCCCGGCCCTTGCAGTCCGCGCAGGGGTCGGTCAGCGAGAAGCCGCCGCCGCTGCCCCGCGAGACCTGGCCGGTGCCGACGCAGGTCGGGCACACCCGGGGGGTGCCGTTCTTGTCGCCGGTGCCGGAGCAGGCCTTGCAGGGGGCCTGGGAGGACATCCGGAGCGGGACCGTGGCCCCGTCCACCGCCTCCGTGAACGAGAGGGTGACCTCGGACTCGATGTCCTGGCCCCGGCGCGGCTGGGTCCGGGTTCCCGGACCGGCGCCGCCCCGGTTGAACAGGCCGCCGAACACGTCGCCGAGGCCGCCGCCGCCGAAGCCGCCCGCGCCGCCGCCCTGGGCACCCCCGAAGAGGTCGCCCAGGTCGAAGTTGAAGGAGCCGCCGCCAGCGCCGGGACCGGGGCGGAAGCCACCGTTCCCGAACAGCGCGCGGGCGTCGTCGTACTCCTTGCGCTTCTTGGCGTCACCGAGGATGTCGTTCGCCTCGGAGATCTCCTTGAAGCGCTCCTCGGCCTCGGCGTCGCCCTTGTTGGCGTCCGGGTGGAACTCGCGGGCGAGCTTCCGGTACGCCTTCTTGATCTCCGCTTCGGTGGCGTCCTTGGGGACACCGAGGACCTTGTAGTAGTCCTTCTCGACGAAGTCCTTCGTGCTCATCCCCGGCGTCCCTCCTCTCGTGCCGTCACATGATCAGCTTTACGGACGTCAGCCCTTGTCGGCTGCATCCGCGTCCTTGTCCGAAGGCGTGTCGCCCTCCCCGGACTCGGACTTCGGGGCCGCACCCGGCTGGGGCTCGGCCACCGCGACCCGCGCGGGGCGGATCGTGCGCTCGCCGATCCGGTACCCGGGCTGCAGGATCGCCACGCAGGTCGTCTCGGTGACGTCCGGCGCGTACGAGTGCATCAGGGCCTCGTGGATCGTCGGGTCGAAGGGCTCGCCCTCCTTGCCGAACTGCTGGAGGCCCAGCTTGGCCGCAGCCGTCTCCAGCGATTCGGCCACCGACTTGAAACCGCCGACCAGTTCGCCATGGTCCCTCGCCCGGCCGATGTCGTCCAGGGTCGGGAGCAGCTCGGTCAGCAGGTTCGCGACCGCGATCTCCTTGACGGCGATGCGGTCCCGCTCCACGCGGCGACGGTAGTTCTGGTACTCCGCCTGGAGCCGCTGGAGGTCACCGGTGCGCTCGGAGAGCGCCGTACGGGCCTGGTCCAGCTGCGCCACCAGGGCCGCGTTCGCGCCCTGGGCGGAGGGGGTGGACTGGTCGGACTGGGCTCCGGAGTCCCCGGCCGGGGCCGCCGGCTCCTCGGAGGAGGAGTCGGCGGTCTTCGGCTCGGCGGCGTCCTCAGGGGTCGCGCCGTTGGGGACTTCGGGCTTCTCCTCGAAACCCGCGGTCTCCTCCGGCATCAGGCCGCGCCGCCCTTCGGCTTCTCGTCGTCGACGATCTCGGCGTCGACCACGTCGTCATCGGCCTTGGCCTGGCCCGCGTCACCGGCACCGCCGGCGGCCTGGGCGCCCTGGGCGTCGGCGTAGATCGCCTGGCCGAGCTTCTGGCTGACCGCGGCGACCTTCTCGGTCGCGGTGCGGATCTCGGCCGTGTCCTCGCCCTTGAGCTTCTCCTTCAGCTCGGCGACGGCGGCCTCGACCTCGGTCTTCACGTCGCCCGGGACCTTGTCCTCGTTGTCCTTGACGAACTTCTCCGTCTGGTACACGAGCTGCTCGGCCTGGTTGCGGGTCTCGGCGGCCTCGCGGCGGCGCTGGTCCTCCTCCGCGTACTGCTCGGCCTCCTCGCGCATGCGGTTGACCTCGTCCTTGCCGAGCGAGGAGCCGCCGGTGACGGTCATCTTCTGCTCCTTGCCCGTGCCCAGGTCCTTCGCGGTCACGTGCATGATGCCGTTGGCGTCGATGTCGAAGGAGACCTCGATCTGCGGGACGCCGCGCGGGGCCGGCGGCAGGCCCGTCAGCTCGAACATGCCGAGCTTCTTGTTGTACGCCGCGATCTCGCGCTCGCCCTGGTAGACCTGGATCTGCACGGACGGCTGGTTGTCCTCGGCCGTCGTGAAGATCTCCGAGCGCTTGGTCGGGATCGTGGTGTTGCGCTCGATGAGCTTGGTCATGATGCCGCCCTTGGTCTCGATGCCGAGGGACAGCGGGGTCACGTCGAGGAGCAGGACGTCCTTGACCTCACCCTTGAGGACACCGGCCTGGAGGGTGGCGCCGATGGCGACGACCTCGTCCGGGTTGACGCCCTTGTTGGCCTCCTTGCCGCCGGTCAGCTCCTTGACGAGCTCGGCGACGGCCGGCATGCGGGTGGAGCCGCCGACGAGGACCACGTGGTCGATGTCGGAGAGGGCGATGCCCGCGTCCTTGATCACGTTGTGGAACGGCACCTTGCAGCGGTCCAGCAGGTCCGAGGTCAGCTGCTGGAACTGGGCGCGGGTGAGCTTCTCGTCCAGGTGCAGCGGGCCCTCGGCGGAGGCCGTGATGTAGGGCAGGTTGATCGTGGTCTCCGTGGAGGAGGACAGCTCGATCTTCGCCTTCTCGGCGGCCTCGCGCAGGCGCTGGAGGGCCATCTTGTCCTTGGACAGGTCGACGCCGTGGCCGTTCGCGAACTGCTTCACCAGGTAGTCGACGACGCGCTGGTCCCAGTCGTCACCACCGAGGTGGTTGTCACCGTTGGTGGCCTTGACCTCGACGACGCCGTCACCGATCTCCAGCAGCGACACGTCGAAGGTGCCGCCACCGAGGTCGAAGACGAGGATGGTCTGGTCGTCCTTGTCCAGGCCGTAGGCCAGGGCGGCGGCGGTCGGCTCGTTGACGATGCGCAGGACGTTCAGGCCCGCGATCTCGCCGGCCTCCTTGGTGGCCTGACGCTCGGAGTCGTTGAAGTACGCCGGGACGGTGATGACCGCGTCGGTGACCTTCTCACCCAGGTAGGCCTCGGCGTCGCGCTTCAGCTTCTGCAGGATGAAGGCGCTCATCTGCTGCGGGTTGAAGTCCTTGCCGTCCAGGTTGATCTTCCAGTCGGTGCCCATGTGGCGCTTCACCGAGCGGATGGTGCGGTCGACGTTGGTGACCGCCTGCCGCTTGGCGACCTCGCCGACGAGGACCTCGCCGTTCTTGGCGAAGGCGACGACGGACGGCGTGGTCCTGGCGCCCTCGGCGTTGGTGATGACGGTGGGCTCGCCGCCTTCGAGAACGCTGACGACGGAGTTAGTGGTGCCCAGGTCGATGCCGACCGCACGTGCCATTTCAATTCCTCCAGCTGACTTGAGTGGAACAGGCTCAAGAGTGCCCGACGCCTCGTCCTGCGTCAACAGAGGTGAGTGGGGTCGACTCAACTTTTATCCCGTTCTTACGCTCATCCGCGAGCGGATCTCCAGCGGGGCGGGGCCGACACGACGGGCGGGGCGGGGCCCGACACCCTGACGGGGCGGGGCCGAGTGGGCGACGCACACCCCCTGCCGCTGCGCGGCATCCAGGAACCGCCACCGGGGCAGGGCACGGTGCCTGCATGCCGCTGCCGCCGCTCACGTTCCTCCCGGTCCGGCGCCCCGCACGCAGGCCCTCCCCGCCGCCCGACCGCACCCTGCGCCCGCCGCGGCCGCTCCGGCTGCCGCGGCGCCCCGCCTATCCGGCGAAGCGGGCGGTCGACCTCCTCGGGGCCGCGACCCTCCTGTGCGCCTTCCTGCTGCCGCTGCTCATCGCCGCCGCCCTGCTGTGCGCGGCCGGGGGGCGCGGCCGGGTCCTCGCCCGCGAGCCGGTGGCGGGGCTCGACGGCCGCACGTTCCGCACCTGGCGGCTGCGCACGGCGGGGGCCGGCCGGATCGGCCGGGTGGTGCGCCGCTGCACGCTGGACGCGATGCCCCAGCTGCTGAACGTGCTGCGGGGGCAGATGTCACTGGTCGGGCCGCGCCCCCAGGCGCGGACCGACCGGCCGGACCGGCTGCTGGTTCGCCCCGGAATGACCGGTCTGTGGCAGGTGAGTGCACGCTCCGACCTCCCCTGGGAGGAGATGGCCCTGCTGGACCGGCACTATGTGGAGAGCCATTGGCTGGGGATGGATCTCGCAATCCTGGCGCAGACCCCTCGGGCGGCCCGTGAACACAGGCATGCCTGAGCGACACAGATCACCGCACGCTCACCTACATTGCGGCGCGGAGAATGGGTAACCTCAAGCCTTGACTCAATAAGTTACTGCTTAGTAAGTTCCGCCCGAGGAGCCCTCCCATGCAACTCGCCGCGATCATCGTGTCGCTGGTCCTCACCGTGGTCGGCGTCGCGCTGCTCGCCCGAGCCGTGGCGCAGATCTACCGGTTCGTGAAGCTCGGACAGCCCGTGCCGGCCGGCAGCCGCACGGACGACCCGAAGGCCCGAACCATCACCCTGGTCCGGGAGTTCCTCGGGCACAGCCGGATGAACCGCTGGGGCATCGTCGGCTTCGCGCACTGGTTCGTCGCGATCGGCTTCCTGACGCTGCCCCCGACGCTGGCGCAGGCGTACGGCCAGCTGTTCCAGGCCGACTGGACGCTGCCGGTGCTCGGCGGCTTCCTGCCGTTCGAGCTGTACATCGAGTTCATCGGCCTCATGACGGTCGTCGGCATCGTCGTGCTGATGGCGATCCGCCTGATGTCGCTGCCGTCGCGGGCGGGCCGCAAGTCGCGCTTCGCGGGCTCCAAGGCCTGGCAGGCGTACTTCGTCGAGTACGTCATCCTCACCATCGGCCTCGCGATCCTGGCCCTGCGCGGCCTGGAGGGCGCGATCCACCACGTCGACTCGTACGAGCCGGCGTACTTCGTGTCGTACCCGCTGGTGCTGGCCTTCAAGGGCCTGTCGCTGCCGGCCCTGCAGAACGCCATCTACTTCACCGCGATGATCAAGATCGGCACCTCGCTGATCTGGATGATCACCGTCTCGCTGAACACCAACATGGGTGTCGCCTGGCACCGCTTCCTCGGCTTCCCGAACATCTGGTTCAAGCGCAACGCCGACGGCGCGAGCGCGCTGGGTGCGCTGCAGCCGATGACCTCGGGTGGCAAGGAGATCGACTTCGAGGACCCGGGTGAGGACGACGTCTTCGGTGTCTCGCAGGTCGAGCAGTTCTCCTGGAAGGGCATCCTCGACTTCTCCACGTGCACCGAGTGCGGTCGCTGCCAGTCGCAGTGCCCGGCGTGGAACACGGGCAAGCCGCTGTCCCCGAAGCTGCTGATCATGTCGCTGCGCGACCACGCGCACGCCAA
>NZ_JBVHVT010000027.1:0-96224 GCF_055564695.1 Streptomyces sp. NPDC029014 | reverse complement strand
CTTGGAGGGGGGGGGGGGGGGGGGAGGAGGGAGGGGTTAGCCAGTCTGGGGGGGGTTCCAACGGGGGGGAGGGGGGTTGGGGGGGTGGGTGGTTTCCCCCCCCCCCCCGACCTCCGCGAACGCCCCCTCTGCCGCGGCCACCACCTCGGGTTCCTCCGTGACCAGGCGGAGCCGGAACAGCGCGTTCTGGGCGGCCGAGCGCAGCTCGAAGGAGCGCGCCCGCAAGACCACCTCGTCCTCCGCGTCGCGTCCCTCGTGGACGCAGAACCAGTGGTGCAGCAACGCCTGCCGGAACTCCACGAGCAGCCCGGCGTACGAGCCGTACGCCTCCAGCCGCTCCTGCCGCAGCCGTTCCGCCCGGGAAGCGTCCTGCGTCCGCCGTGCGGAACGCTGCTGGAACAGGTGCGTCATGATCGAGCCGAGCAGCGTGCCGGCGACGGCGATCAGGCTGGTGAGTATGGCGTCCATGCCGCCATGCAACCAGGCCGGCACCACGGGGAGTTGGCCCGGGCGGGCGGTTCGTCGCTCCGCCCCCGGCGGGGGTCACCCGCCGAGCAGGTCCTTGAGTGCCTGGGCCGTCGCGCGGGGGAACGCGGTGTTGCCGTTGTGCCCGCCCGGGAAGCGGACCGGCTCCGTGCCCAGCTGCCCGGCCAGCGCCAGCGCGCAGCGGTAGGTGTGCACGGACGGGTCGGTGGTCCGGCCCGTCGCCGCGACGATCCGCGTTCCCGAGTGCGCCGCGGCCCGTGCCAGCTGCGCCGGGCCGAGGTCGTCCGCGGTGACGGCCGTGAACTCCGTTCCGATGAAGAACGCGAAGTTCGCCGCCCGACGGGCCGTCATCGGCTGCGGGGTGAGGCCCTCCTCGGTCTCGTCGTGCGCCGGGTCGATGCCGAGGTGCCGGGCGATCGCCGGGAACGCCGCCGTCAGCCCGCCGCCCGCGTACGCGTCCTGGATGGCCGTCAGCTCCGCAACGTGCTCCGCACGCCCCGCCCCGGGCAGCAGGTTCGGCATCACCGGCTCGTGCGCGATCAGCGTGCGCAGCACGCCCGGGTGGCGGACCACGGTCTGCAGGCCGATGGCGGCACCCATGCTGAACCCGGCCATCAGCGCCGGCCCGTCGGTGAGCTCGGCGAGCAGCCGGGCGACGTCGTCCGCGTGGTCGGCCATCGTGACGGGGCGGGCGGGGTCGTCGAGTGTGCTCCGCGACAGGCCGCGGCGGTCGTAGGTGACCACCGTGAAGGTGTCGGTCAGGTGCGGGACGAGGTCGACCGTGCGGTCGGCGTCGCCCTCGCCGCTCTGGGAGAGCAGCAGGACGGGGCCGCGGCCCTCGCTCCGGACGTACAGGGTCGCGCCCGGAACGGACAGCGCGTGCTCGGTTGCAGCGGTGGCGGTGGCGGTGGCGGTGGCGTTGGCGTTGGTCGTGGTCATGGCTGGTCCCCCCTGGTGATGGCTGTCGTTGCTGTGCTGCCTTCGGCGGCTGACACCACGACAGTAATCCATCGAAACAGATGCATCAAGATGGATGCATCAATCTCGATGTACTCTTCGTCGTATGAACGGAGTCGAACTGTTCCTCCTCGGCCGCACCCTCATGAAGATCGGCGAGCAGGCGATGCCCCGGCCGAAGTCCGGCTCACCGGCGTCGACCCGCTCGGTGCTGGTCGTCCTCGGCGACCTCGTGGCGCACCCCGGGACCACGGTCAGCGAGATCGCCGCCCGGACGGGCCTGCCGCAGAGCCAGGTGTCCACCGCCGTGGCCCGGTTGGAGGAGGCCGGCTCCGTCGAGACGGAGCCCGACCCGGCCGACCGGCGCCGTCGACTCATCCGCCCCACCGCGAAGCCGTCCGCCCGCGTCGCCGAGGTCCGCGGCACGACCATCGACGACGCCCTCACCGCGGCCATGACCGACCCCGACGGCACCACCCCGGATCCGGACGCCGTCCGCGAGGTCGCCCGCGCCCTGGACCTGCTGGCCCGGCGGCTCACCCCGCAGCTCGCCGCCCGCGCCCGCGACCTCGACACCCCGTGAGCCTCCCGCGCAGGCAGAGCCCGTACGGGCCCTGCGCCGCTGGACGAGCGCAGCCGTGGATGACGGGGCGAGCGCGACACGGTGGGTCCGCGACCAGCAACGGGCCGACAACCTGGCGTCCTGACGGCCACGTGCACGTACGGGAACACAGCCGGTAGAACGACCCCGCCGACCGCCGTGGCGGCCCCGGGCCGGGGCCGCCCGCCGCCTCAGTCCCACTGTTCGTCGGCCAGCGAGGTGACCGGCTGCGGCTTGCCGATGACCGCCAGCGCGATGAAGAAGCTGATCTGCCCGATCGCGATGGTGAGGGTGGCGATGCCCTTCTCGTCGTAGTGCTTCGCCACCTCCGCGTACAGCTCGTCGGTGACCCGCTCCCGGCCGTAAGGGGCGGGCTGCAGCGTGGCCTCCACCAGGGCGAGGGCCGCACGCTCGGCCCCGGTGAAGCAGAGGGCGTCCTGCCAGGACGAGACGGCCGTGATGCGCTCCTCCGACTCCCCGGCCTTGCGGAGGAAGGCGGTGTTCAGGACGGTCAGGTACGTGTTGCCGACGATCTGCCCGGCACGCAGGTGCACGAGGTTCACCGTGGTGCGCGGCACCGAGCGGTTGCCGGTCGCCCGGAAGAGGGCGGCACTGATGTCGTTCAGCTCGGGAACGAACTCGGCCGGGTTCGGCATCCGGGAGATCGAGGTGTTCGTCATGGCTGCTCTCCTTCGTGGTTGGTGTCTCACAGCACTGACGTACGGGCCCGCGCGAATGTGACAGGACGGGAAGAAGTCTTTTCCGGCGCCCGAGTCGCCGGTGGCCGGTAGCCGGTACGCGGAACCGGCCCGCCGCGAGGTGACTCATTCGCACCGCACCCCTCTGACCGGTCTGGAGAATCACAGATCGCAACCCCCCAGCAAGGTGAGAGGTACCACCACGATGACGACGAACCGCCTCAAGCGCTGCGCAGCCCGCGCACTGTCCATGGCAGTCGCGGCCTGCGCAGTGGCGGCGGCGACCAGCCTGCCGGCGTACGCCGCCGACCAGCCGACGCGGCAGCAGCTCCTGACGGACTGCGGCTCGGGCGAAGGCAAGTGCACGTTCAACTCGCCCGAGCTCGGGAAGGCGTACCTGGGGGAGTTCCGGCAGGTGTCGAACTCGCTCTTCAACTGCACCACGTCCGACGCCACCCAGACGATGACCTGGGACGACACGGTGGGCTCCACCGACGAACTGGGCGTCTCCGTCACCGCCGGCGGCCAGATCGCCGGGATCGTAGACCTGAGCATAACGGCGAGTTACAGCCACAGTTGGTCGAGCAGCCACTCGGAGAGCAGCTCGCTCAACATGACGGTGAAGCCCGGCGAGGTGGGCTGGATCTCGCGCGCCCAGGTGATGCAGAAGGTCTCCGGTACCTGGCAGACCCACTACGACAGCCCCAAGTGGGGCCACTACTACTGGTTCTTCCAGGACACCATCACCGGTCCGGCGAAGAACGGCACCGACGGCAAGAGCAACGCGGTGGTGGTCAAGACCCGGAAGATGACCGCCGCGGAGAAGCGTTCCTGCTCCGACGGGTCCCGCAAGGGCCGCACGCTCGTCCAGGCCCGCTGACCCGACCCGCGTACGGCTCCCGCGCGGAACCGGCCCCTGCCCCCGTCCCCGCCCGCCCCGTGCGGGCGGGGGCCGGGGGGGGGGGGCAGGGGCGAGGTCGTCAGCGGGCGAGGTGCCACCACTGGTCGCCGTTCTGCTCGCCGCAGGACGTGTGCGCCGCGGCCCGCCCCGCCTCCCGGCCCTGCACCAACAGGCACTTGGCGGGGCCGATGCTGCGCAGCATGAAGTGCCCGGCCCGTTCGCCGGTGCCCCACAGCAGTTCCCAGCGCTGCCCTTCGGGCTGGGCGGCGCAGGCCACCTGGCGGACGGGGGCGAAGTTCTCCGGGATCGTCGCGGCAAGGCACCGGCCGGTCTGCCCGTCCCGCAGCGTGCGGGCGGCGCCGCCGCTCTGCAGGGCCAGGGTCCAGGTCCGGTCGGCGGCGCCGGAGCAGGTGTCCTGCACCGGTACGAGGTCCTCCCCGGTACCGGCCACCCGCAGGCACAGCCCACTGCCGTCGTTGACCAGCCGCCCCGTGAGCACCGACGGATCCGCCCCGGCGCTGCCCGGCGGCACCCTGCCCGGAGCCGGTGTCGTGACGGTGCTCGTCGGAGGGTCGGTCGTCGCCTCGGTGTCCGGACCACCGCCCGTCCGGACGACGATCACGGTGGCCACGCACACCAGGGCGACCGCACAGGCCGAAAGGATGCCCATGCGGTGCTCGTGCAGATTGACCTGCAGGTTCCCGCTGCCGCGCTGCACCCCGGCCGCACCGCGGAACGCATCCCCGAGCCGGCCGCCGCCGTCGTCGTCGCGCCGACCGTCGCCCCCACCGGACCCGCCCCCGGTCACGGACGGGAGCCGAAGCGGTTCACCTGGACGTTGCCGTCCCCGGACTGGACCGCCGCCGGCCCGAGGAACACGTTCCGTACGACACCCCCACCGTCACCCCCACCCGGGTGCACCGCTCCCGACGCGACCTCGTCCAGCAGCACGCGCAGCCCCGCCGCGACCGCAGCCCGCTCGTCCGGTCCCAACTCCTCCAGCAGATCCTCGATCCGGGTCCGCCAGGCCGCGCCGTGCCGCCCCCGCTCCTCGCCGTCCTGCGGGGCCGAGGCCGCCAGTTCGGCGGCGGTCCGGTCCAGGCGCTCCGACACGACGCCCTCCTGCCGCCGGTCCCCTCGACCGAGCAACCGGGCCAGCCGACTTCGCAACGCCGCCCAGGCATCCGTCCCGGCGGCCTGCACGATCCCCGAACCCACCGACGCCGCCAGCGCGACCGTGGCCTCGTCCAGCATGACGCTCCCCCTTCGCCGTCCCCGCGCAGTGCCGCAACGGTAGCCCCGCCCCCCGCGGCCGCGACACCCGAACGCCCGAACGCCCGAACGGGCGGTACGCGACGCCCGGTACACGAAGATGTAAGACCCAAGCAGTCGCGCGGTGTCACAGGACACCAGGAGGAGCCACCCGTGGAAAAGACCACCCCCCGCCCCGTCTTCCGCACACGGCGGGAGCAGCTGCGCAACGGAGGGAGGGGAGCTCTGATCGGGACGGCCTTCGGCCTGATGTGGTTCTTCCTCGGCCAGTCCGCCGTCACGGGCGCCGCGCGCCCCGCCGTGCTGGCCGCGGTCCTGGTCCTGTTCGGCGCGAGCGTCGCCGCCGTCGTACGCCTGTTCCTGCTGGCACGGCGCACCCCCGAGGGGGAGGAGGGCGCGCCGGTGGCCCCGGGCGGCGGCGGACCGAAGTTCCTCACGGTGGTGCTCATCGAGGCCGCGGTCCTCGGGGCGGGCAACGGCTACATAGGCAACACCCTGCACCGCCCGGAGCTGATGCTCAGCTGGTCGGCACTGGTCGTAGGCGGGCACTTCTTCCCACTGGCCAAGAGCCTGCGGGCCCCGGTGCTCCGCGTGATCGGCGGCCTGATGCTCGCCACCGTCGGCGTCGCCGCGCTGGCGACCCAACTGCCCGGCGCGACCGAGAAGCTCTGGCAGTCCGTACCGGGCATCGGCTGCGCCGCCGTCCTCTGGGCCGGCGCCGCGCTCACCGGCCTCCGTGCACCCGCCCGCCCGGCACAACGCAGCGCGGCGTAGCGGCATGGACGCCCACCCACCACCCGGGGGCCCGCCGAGCACGCACAGGCTCGGCGGCGGCCCCGGGTAGGTGGGACGCGGCTCCCTCGGTCAGCCGAAGTAGCCGAACAGGTCGACGACCACCTGGGCGGAGCCCCAGCCGAGGTCGGCGATCTGCACCTTGCCGTCGGCGCACCGGCACCGTCACCAGATTGGCCACGGTCCGTCCCGCCGTCCAGTTGAGGTGGGACGAGTCGGGGCGGGTGGTGCCCGACGGCCAGGCGGTCAGGTGGCCGTCGGACGTCGGGTCGGTCACCGTCACGTTCAGCACGACCGCCTTCACCCCGGACTTCGGCAGGGTCTGACGGGTCACCGTGTCGTACACGCCACTCGTGCGCACCGTGCCCCGGTCGTGGTCGGCGGTCCAGTTGCCGTACGCGGTCTGCCCGAGCACCGCGTAGCGGCCCGAGGCGTCCACGGTCCGCAGTCCGTCGACGGTGCCGGTGGGTATCGTGGCCGCCCGGTCGGGGCTGCCGGCCTTGCGCGCGACGGCCGCGTACCTGGTCACCGGTGCGTGCTCCAGGTTGCGGCCGTCCCCGGTGGACCGGAGGCCGACGCAGCCTGCCACGGGCGTGAAGCAGTCGGAGATGCGGTGCGTGCCGTCGAGGGTCTCGGAGGTCTTGACCGGAGTGGGGTCGTTCGACAACCGGTAGCTGCGGTACGCGCCGGTGATGTCGCCCGGCTGGAAGTGGACGGTGTCCGAGGCGGCCGTGAGCACGCCGCCGCCGATCGACAGGCCGAAGACGGTGGCCGGTGCTGCAGGGACGTCGGCAAGCCGGCCCACCAGCGGCTTCTCGGTGCCGTCTGCGCTGAGCCGGTGGACGGCGAACTCCGGCTGGCTGCCGTACGCAGGGGCCTTCACGCTGCCGACCGCGATGAGCGAGCCGTCCGGCGCGGGCAGCAACTGGGTGTCGGCGAGCTCCAGCAGCGGTTCGACGGAACCGGAGGCCGAACCGAGGGGCTCGGAGCGCAGCGGACGGCCCCGTACGTCGCCGGAGGTGCCCTGAGCGGGCTCGGTGCTGACCAGCCGGTCGCCGAGGAGCCGCAGCTCGCCCCCGCCGTCATGAAGGTGCCGGACCCAGCACGGTCTGCGGCTGCGTCCGGTCCAGCACGACCGCCACGTTCCGGTCGTCGGTGCGCAGCACTCTGCCCGGGGCCAGCCGGAAGGCGTACGTGAAGTCGTTGTCACCCTCGTCCGGCAGCGGGGTGGTCCGCCCCGTCACGACGTCCACCAGGACGGAGTGGGCGAGGCCGTCCATGCGGTAGCGCAGGATCAGGGCGTTCTGGTCACCGTCGTGCACCGAGTTCGCGAGGACCGCGCCCTCCGGCAATGCCACCTTGATGCGGACCGCGGGGCCGCCGTCCAAACGGTTCAGGAACCAGCCGGTCACTGCGGACCCACTGCCCTCGAAGGTCAGCACGGTGCGCCCGTACGTCCCGTAGTAGCTCTGCCCTTCGGGTATCTCGACGCCGCCCACTGCCACCGGCCGGCCGGTGGCCATGTCGTACAGGTCGACCCTGGCGGGCGCCTTCGGCGTGCCCGCCGTGTGGACCGCCACGGTGTCGGAGGAGGTTCCGTAGCGGTTGTCGGGCCCCCGGTAGCCGCGGTCCGCGCTGATCGGGGCGGGCAGCCGCAGCCCGGTCTCGGTGGTGGCGCCGGTGTCGTACCGGGTCCACAACAGGTGATCGCTGCCCTCGCGGGCGTGCAGCAGGCGGGAAGCCTCGCGGTGCGGCAGGCAGCACCACCTCTCCGGGGCCGCCGGCGGTCGGGCGCCTCGGGCAGGGCCATCGTCAGCAGCGCGGCGCCGTTGAGCATGGCCAGCGTCGCGGCTCCCAGCCCGCGGCGCAGCCGCGACGGTCGTCGTACGGTCGGGTCCACGACCACCGTCTCATCGGCGAGCAAGGGAGGAAGGGGACACCGCGGCGCCGGGCCCGCGCAGCCCTCCCGCGGGCGGGTCGACCTGACGCTCCGTACTCGGCCCCCTTCGCATCGCTTCGGAGCACAGCAACGGTGATCGTCCGCCCGCACAGCGGTCCGGGCAGGCTCCTGGGCCGGCGCCAGAGCGGGTGTTCACCCGACCTCCGCAGCGCCGGGGCGGGCGGGCAGCGCTCCGCCCCGCCGGATCGGGTCCGGCGGGGCGGGAGGCCAGCCAAGGCAGTGAGAGGAGGTGCGGCCGCTCCTCGTGCGGCCCCTGCTCGTGCGGTCGCTCGCGGGCGACGGCTGCGGTTACCAGCCGCCGGAGCCGATCTCCTTGCGGGCGCCCAGGCCCGAACCCGTGCCCGGGTAGAGGTACAGCTTGCCGGTCGAGTTCTGGACGGCGATCAGGTCGTCGGACATCCCGCTGTTCAGCAGGTCGCCGCCGATCAGGTCGGACATGCCGTTCCAGCCGCCCGAGCCGATCTCGATGCGCGGGCTCAGGTAACCGCGGTCACCCGGGTACAGGAACAGCTTGCCGGTGGACTTCTCCACCGCGACCAGGTCCTGGCGGCCGCTGTTGTTGAGGTCCATGCCCGTCAGGTTGGACATGCCGTTCCAGCCGGCGGAGCCGATCTCCTTGCGGGCGCCGAGGCCCGAGCCCGTGCCGGGGTACAGGTACAGCTTGCCGGTGGACTTCTCCACCGCGGCGATGTCGGCGACGCCGTCGCCGTTGAGGTTCAGCGCGGTCAGGTTGGACATGCCGTTCCAGCCGCCGCTGCCGATCAGGACGCGGTCGCTGCCGCCGGAGATGGTCGAGTTGTCGTTGCCCTTGTACAGCCACAGCTTGCCGGTGGACTCCTCGACGGCGACGATGTCGTCCTTGCCGTCCTTGGTGAAGTCGCCGCCGACCAGGTTCGACATGCCGTTCCAGCCGCCGGCGCCGATCAGCACGCGGGCGGAGCCGCTGGCGATCGTGCCGTTCGCGCTGCCCTTGTACAGCCACAGCTTGCCGGTGGAGGCCTCCACGCCGACCACGTCGACCACGTTGTCGCCGTTGAGGTCGGCCGAGGCGAGGTCGATCATGCCGGAGCCGCCGCCCGAGCCGTTGCCGGGGCCCTCGGGCTTCGGGTCCGGGGTCGGGTCGGCACAGTTCTTGCTGGTCAGCGACTTCGTCGGGTAGAAGGAGGTGCCGTTGAAGGTGGTGCGCTGGTCGGTGCCGTAGTGGCGCTGTTCGTAGTGCAGGTGGGGGCCGGTGGAGTTGCCGGTGCTGCCCACGATGCCGATCTGGTCGCCGGTGTCCACCTTCTGGCCGTCGCGCACCTTGAAGCCGTTGAGGTGGCCGTAGAGGGTGCTCCACCCGTCGCCGTGGTCGATGACGACGAACTTGCCGTAGCTGCGGTTGCCCACGTCCTTGACGTGCGCCGTGCCGCCGGCGCTGGCCAGGACCGGGCGGTTGAGCGTGTCGCCGCCGTCGGTCCAGTCGATGGCGTAGGCCGAGGGGCTGTGCCCGGAGCGGGAAGAACCGCGCCAGCTGTCACCGCACTTGAACGGCATCTGGAACTTCGGCCGGTCGCTGGACGCGGCCGCGGCCATCGGCGTCATGCCGTACGAGGCCGGCAGGCCCATGTCCTCCACGGTCAGGGCGGACAGGTCGCCGTGCAGGTCGTCGGCGACGTCCTCGGCGTTGGCCGCGCCGATGGACAGGGTGGTGGCGGCGATCGTGGCGCAGAGGAGGCCGGTGGCGATACGGACGCGCTTCGACAGAAACTGCTTGGTCATGGCAATGGGTCCCAACCGGCACGAGGGTGCCTGGAAGTCGTGATGGAGGAAGGGGGAGCGGGGAGGGGGGAGGGGGGAGAGGCAGGGCCGGGGCGGGCGTCGTCACGCCCCGGGCCCTCCTGCGGGCTGCGGCCCCGCTGTCGTGCTGCCGAAGCCGAAGCCGAAGCCGAAGCCGAAGCCGCTGCCGCTGCTCTCGCTGCTCCCGCTGGTGGCGGTGCGGACTACCAGCCGCCCGAGCCGATCTGCTTGCGGTCCCCGAGGCCCGACCCCGTGCCGGGGTAGAGGAAGAGCTTGCCGGTGGACTTCTCGACGCCCACCAGGTCGTCGTAGCCGCTGGCGGTGAAGTCGCCGCCGATGAGGTCGTTCATGCCGTTCCAGCCGGCGGAGCCGATCTCCTTGCGGGTCTCCAGTCCGGAGCCGTTGCTCTTGTAGAAGAAGAGCTTCCCGCTGGAGGACTCGGCGCCGACCACGTCCGTCTTGCGGTCGTTGTCGAGGTCCATGCCGACGAGGTCGTGCATGCCGTTCCAGCCGCCCGAGCCGATGAGGACGCGGGTGCTGCCGCCGCTGATCGCGCCGGTGCCGTTGCCCTTGTAGAGCCACAGCTTGCCGGTGGCCTGCTCGACGCCCACCACGTCGGCCTTGCCGTCGCCGGTGAAGTCGCCGCCGATGAGGTCGTGCATGCCGTTCCAGCCGCCGGAGCCGATCTCCTTGCGGGTGCCCAGGCCCGACCCGGTGCCCGGGTAGAGGTAGAGCTTGCCGGTGGACTCCTGGGTGGCGACGATGTCGTCCTTGCCGTCGCCGTTGAAGTCGGCGGCGGCCAGGTTGGACATGCCGTTCCAGCCTCCCGATCCGATCTCGACACGGGCGGAGCCGCTGGCGATCGTGCCGTTGCTGTTGCCCTTGTAGAGCCAGAGCTTGCCGGTGGAGGCCTCCACGCCCACCACGTCGTCGACGGAGTCCCCGGTGATGTTGGCGGCGACCAGGTCCGTCATGCCCGCGGCCGGCTGCGGCTTGTTGGGCGTCGTGTCGTCGACGATGTTCTTGTAGCGGACCGGGTAGTACGGGCCGTAGCCCGGGTAGTACGGGTAGTCGTAGATCCGGTGGTGCACGCCGCTCGGGGTGAAGTCGAAGCCCCAGTACTTGCTGTGGTCGCCGTTGGCCCACTTCTCGAAGAGGACGACGTGGCCGCCCGCGCCGCCGTCGTTGTCGAGCAGGGCGTCGCCCGCCTTGAGGTCCGATTTGCCGATCTTGTAGACGACGCCGCGGGGCTCGAAGGTGTCCGTCGTCAGCGAGGAGTCCAGGTCCCAGGCCATCGAGACGTAGCCGGAGCAGTCGGTGCGGTAACCGCCGTGGCGGCCGCCCCAGTCGTAGTCCAGGCCGATGCCGACCCAGCTCCTGGCCCGCTCGACCACGGTGTCGCGGGATATCTTCGTCGCCGCCCCGGCCGCCGCGAAGGGCGTTCCCCGCACCTCGGTGGTGACGGGCACTTCGGCGCCCTGGCCGGTGCTGCCGAAGTCCGGGTTCGGGGCGCCGGTCACGGGGGCGTCACCCGTCGCGGCCGGCGGCGCGGGGTCGGCGACCGCGGTGCCGTTGACGGCGACGATGGTGCCGCTCGCGGCGGCGACGGCGAGCAGGGTGGCGATTCCGGTGCGGCGGAAGGACTTTCCGTTGCGGGACATGGGTGTACTCCGGTACGTGGGTGAAGGGCTTCGTGGGCCGGGAGCCGGTAGGGGCTCGACCAGCGACCACGGGATGTCGGGGTGCGTGGCGGCGACGCGGTGGTGCGCCGCAGCCGCGGCGCGGCGGCCGCGCGGTGGTGGACGCGGTAGGACGGCTGCCCTGCAGGTACAGCGGTCCCGTTCGCGGGAACCTCGGGGGGCGGCGGCTGCCGGAACTTCGGCGGCGGCCCCGCACCGGGGGCGAGGGGACGTCAGCCGGCGGGTGGGGCCGGGGCGTCGAGGGCGGTGGTCCGCGGGATCCCGGTACGCATGACGGTCGTGCTTCCTTTCGAACAGGTCGGAGTCGGTGTCCGTCTCACGTCCGTACGGTCGGACTGCCCTGAACACGTCCCGCGGTGACGTCCCAGAAGGCTTCGAGGCGGTGTCCCCGAGGTCTCCCTCGCTGACGAAGATCAGTCTTGTCGCTGGTCAACGCCCTGAGAAGAGAGACCGGCGGGCCGGAATCGGCCTTGGACCAACCAGTCCACCGCAGCCACCGCCGGCCATCTCCACGGCCGTGGCCATGCCACACGGCCGCGGTCCCCCGGCGACAACGGACGCGCGACGCGCGACGCCCGACGGACGTCCCCCGTGTGACGGCGTGCGGAGCGCAGCCGTGCCACCGCACCGCCGGAACCAGGAGCCGCAGGGCCCCGCGCATCAGGGCGCAGCCAGCCCCACGGCACGGCCCGACGCTCCTCCTGCCCCCGCGGCCTGGTCGTCCGGCACCTTCAAGTCCGGCGAGGCCGCCGACGTCTCAACTCCCTTTCTCCGCCGCTCTCTCGGGCCGGCTCGTCTGCTAGGCTCCACCTTCATTCGATGTTCGTCGAACGGCGAATTTCCGAGCGGGCTCCGCCCTGCTCGTGCGCCCCGGACCCAAGGGACCCGATGACCCGCCCTCCTTCCCTCCGCACCTCCTCCAGCACCGGCGCGCCTCCGGCGCCACCGGCCGCCCGCTCGTCGCGGACCGTCGCCTTCCTCGCGTTCGCCACGATGTTCGTCATCGGTACGGACACCTTCCTCGTCGCCCCCCTGCTGCCGACCCTGACCGACGCCTTCGGCGTGCCCCCCGACATCTCGGGCTGGATGGTCAGCGCCTACGCCCTCGGCTACGCCCTCTTCGCCCTGATCGCCGGGCCGATCTCGGACGGGCGGGACCGGCGCCGGGTGCTGCTGACCGGGCTGATCGGGTTCATCGTCACGACCGCGCTGTGCGGGTTCGCGCAGGGGTTCTGGTCGATGATCCTCTTCCGGTTCCTCGCCGGCGTGAGCGCCGCATTCGTCTCCCCGCAGATCTGGGCGGCCGTCCCGGTGCTGGTGAAGCCCCGGGAGATCGTCCGGACCATGGGCTTCGCCACCGCCGGGCTGTCCATCGCCCAGTTCGCGGGCATCCCACTCGGCAGCTGGCTCGCCGCGGGCTCCTGGCACCTGCCCTTCTGGGCCATCGGCGGCCTCTCGGTCGCGCTGTGGCTGCTGCTCGCCCGCCTCTTCCCGTCCGTCCCGGCGGGCGGCCCGCCCGGGGTCGCGGGCAGCGGGGCGAAGGCCATCGTCGCCACGTACAAGACGGTGCTGGGTACCGGCCGACTGCGCTGGTACCTGCTGGGCTACCTCGTCTTCCAGACCGGCAACTTCGAGGCGATCTCGTTCCTCGGCTCCTGGTTCACCAGGGACTTCGGGCTGGACGTCGCCTCCGTCGGCACCGCGATGACGGCGGTGGGCGCAGGCAACGTCATCGGGTCCCTGTTCGTCGGCAGCCGCCTCGTCACGCGCCTGGGCCTCCACCGGTGCCTGCTGACCGGCGTGCTGAGCATGGCCGCCCTGTACTGCCTGGTCCCGCTCTCCCCGGACCTGACGGTCGCGCTGACGCTGCTGGCACTGGTGATGATGACCGGTGGGTGCGTCTTCCCGGTCTTCATGAGCATCCTGCAGTCGCAGACCGAGACCGCCCGGGGCACCGTCTCCTCGCTCTCGAACTCCGCGATGTACGTGGGCACCACCATCGGCGGCGCCGTCGGAGGGGTGCTCCTCGGCAACGTCACGGGGTTCTGGGGCGTGGCCGGGTTCACCGTAGCCGCCTGCCTCGTCTCGCTCTGCGTGTACGCGGCCGCAGGCGCCTTCGGCAGGCAGGAGGCGGGCGCGTGAGCACCCGGTACGGCACGCCCGCTCGGCCCGCTCGGCCCGCTCGGCCTGCGCGGGGTACCGCGGCACCGCGGGCCGGGCCGGGCCGGGCCGGTCCGGTCCGGGCAGGACTTCGTCCTTCTATGATCGTAGAACCTTGAATCTGCCAGCCCTGGTGCATCCGCCCCGGAAGGCAGCGCGGACTGGTGTGCCCACGACAGGAAGAAGGTCGCCCATGCGCAGCCCGCTCCACCACCCTGACCGGAGCGAGATCTCACTGGACCGGGTGCTGCACGCGCTCAGCGATCCGATCCGCCGGGACATCGCGCGCGTGATGCACCTGGAGGGCTCCCGCTCCTGCGGCCAACTCGACTACCCGATCGCCAAGTCGACGCTCTCGCACCACCTGAAGGTCCTGCGCGAGTCCGGCATCATGCACACCGAGGTCCGGGGCACGAGCCGGATCATCACCTTGCGGCGCGACGACCTCGAGGCCCGGTTCCCGGGCCTGCTCGACGCCACGCGGATCACCGGCCCCGCGCCGGACCCGGAGCCGGCCGGCGCGGGCGCGGCCTCCGCCTGAGGAAACCCTCCAGGCCGCTGGAGCAGCAGCAGCCCGACCGACCTGGTTGTCGGAGGGGCCGTTCAGAATGACGGTCATGACCGACGGAATCGTTTGGCTCGCCGCTCCCCAGTCCATCGCCTTCGGGGGCTACCACGTGGTGCTCGCCCGAGGGCTCTCCCCGGACGAGCTCGCCGACCGCCTCGCGCTAGCGGTGTCGGGTCACGTGAAGCACCACGCGGTGGCGGCCGGGAACCACACCGCAGAATCCCTGCTGGAGCTCATGGACGAGACCTACGACGGTCCGTACGGCGGCATCGGCCTGCGCCTCGGCCGAGCCGGGCAGTGGACGTACTCGGTCGCCTACGGCGGCTGGCAGGGTGAGTTCGACGGGCTGGCCCCGGTGTCGCGCGACGGCGCGGACGTCTGCCTGCTGGAGTACGAGGAGGAGAACGGCAAGCCGGTCCCGCCGCAGTTCGCGTACTTCCGCGACGGCCGCCTGCTGAGCGCGTGCAACCTGCACCTGGACACGTCGTGGGGCTACCGGGGCGTCGAAGGCGAACCCGCGACGGCTGCCCGCCTGGAGGAACTGCTGACGGCCGCCGGCCTGCCGGACCCCGAGCAGGACGAAGGGGAGGTCCACCGTACGGCGCTGAGCGTCATCGAGAAGACGTTCGGGCTCTCGCTACCGAAGGCGGCGATCGTGGACGGCTCCCTGCCGACCGTCCTGCTGGAACCGGCGTGGACCGTGCATCAGTAGGCCCCGAACGACCAGAAGACGCCCACCTCTTCGTCGGTGACCGCGATCAGGCCCAGGTCCTCGAGCAGGTCGAGTCCCTTGACGTAGGCGGACGAGACGAAGGCGTGGGACCTGGTTCCCCGGAGGCCGGCCGTGACGAAGTCCGGGGCACGGTCGGCGGCGGCAACCGTCGCGTTCGTCCAGTAGCGCGCGGTGGGGCCGTACCGGTCGAGCAGGATCCGGGCGTCGGCCAGCACCGCGTCCCGGTCAGGACGGGAACGGACGGGGCGGGGTTCCGACTGCCACTCCTCGCTCATGACGGCGAGCGCGCCGACGGCCGCATCCGCCTCCAGCGGGTACAGGCGGGCGGGGAACTCCGCTGCGGACGGCGGCTCGAAGGGGTACGCCGGCAACCCCCAGCGGGCGTCGTTGACGCGGTCCGCGTCCAGGCGGATCCAGCCGCGGGGGTCGCGGACCCGCCGGTGCATCACGGCGAGGACGTCGTACGCCCAGTCCCGGTGCCGGCGCGGGCCGGTGGCGACGAAGGTGTAGGGGTCGTCCAGCAGCCGCAGCACGGCCGCGTTCCACGGGCAGCGCAGACTGCGGAACTCCGTGAGGAGGCCGCGCACCTGCATGCCGAAGACGTCCGCCGGCTCGCGGGACATGCCGTGCAGCCGGTCCAGGACCCAGCGCACGAGCTCGCCCGCCCCGTCCGGAGTGAGACGCGCCGAAGGTGTGGGGAGCGGCAGCAGGTCCGCCCCGTCCACGAGGGCCTCCAGGCGGGCATCGAGCAGGTTCAGGGCAAGCCGGTCGGCATCGGCATCGCGTATCACCAGATCACCCTAGCCAGTCCGTCCACTCCCCCTGACCTGCACCAGTAGGACCACATGCAGAATGAATGAGGACGGGTAGGGGATGCCCGCGTGGTCGGACGTACGGGAGAGCGTGTGGTTACGCGTATTGCGCGTCACGAATGCGGTGCGGACGACGTGGCCGAGGTCATGGCGCCGATCGTCGAAAGCGCCGAGGAGGCGCTCGAGGGGCTCGCGACGTCGGAGGACGACCGCTACGACGCGTTGACGTTCTCCCTCGGCGCTGCGAAGTGGCACTGCCTCGCGGACCCGATCGCCGATCGGTTCACGACGTGGGAGGCGTGGATCCTCGCCATGCAGGTCGGCTCCGCCCTGTTCGCGGCGGGCCGGGCCTCCGAGGGGACGGTCACCTGTCGCATCGGCGTCAACCACGAGGTCAGGGAGCTCCCCGCCACAGGCGCGCAGGAGTACCTGCACGCCGGGAACTGGCTCACCGCCTTCTACCTCGCAGCGATCTGCCGGGAGAACGACCGGGTGAACCAGCTCGCGCAGGTTCCCCTGCCGTTCCTCCGCGCGTCCGGCGCGGAGTTCGACGAGTACGTCTACTCATGGGTGGAGACGCTTCAGAACCACTGGTCCGGGCGCCAGGAGACCTGGGACAGCCTGGTACGCGCGGTGGAGGGCACGGACCCCGATCACGCACGGGTCGCCAGCAGGGAGCTGATGCTGAAGATCCTCTACCCGCCGCTCAACCTCTTCCACCGGTACGCGACCCGCGACGAGGAGAGGTTCAACGAGGCCCTGGTCGAGGCGCTCACCTGGCACAAGGAGTACTGGACCGCGAACGAGGCCCGTGCACGCAGCGGCGAGGGCCTGGTTGCGCTGGGTCCGCTTGCCATGGCCTGCATGGCCCGTGACGCCGGTATGGCGATCGAGGTCGAGTCCGAGTACCTGCCCAAGGAACTCCTGGAGTTCGGTTGGGTCGGCGAGGTGGACGCGTGACGCCGGACTCCGAAGCCCCTGCTGGGTGGCGCACTTCCGGTGACGGGACGACCGAGCGGTTCGCCGGAAACCGGTCAGCGGTCCGGCCGGCTGTTGGCGCAGACGCAATGTGGCGAGCCACGGCGAGGGTGCGCACTGTTGGGCGACTTCTGTGAACGTGACGTCGAGCCGTCGTCCTAGGCGAGGCGGTTCGGTAGGCCGAAGCGGGGGAAGAGGCGGACGGTGTCGCGGAAGGCCGCGATGCCCGTGATGCGGTCCTCGGTGAACTCGATGACCTGCAGGGCCCACGGCTCGTAGCCGGCGCCGTCACGGCGGGGGCGGTACTGGCCGAACGCCGGGGAGCCGTTCGCCACGGTCGGGACCAGGCGGGAGCCGCGGCAGCCGACGGCAGGACCGGTCAGCCACGCCCGGATGTCACCGACCCCGCGCATCCACTTGGCGTACGGGGGCAGGCACAGCGTGGCGTCGACGTGGAGGAGCATGCTCAGCCCGTCCATGTCGTAGCGGGAGAACGCCGAGGCGTAGCGCGTGGCCAGCGCCCCCTGTACGGCATCGGGCGGCGGGGAGGCGGAGGGCCCGTCGGCGACGTTCTGCCGGCGCGCGGCCAGTGTGGCGCGGGCCCGTTGCAGCGCGCTGTTGGCGGACGCGACGGTGGAACCGTGCAGGTCGGCTACCTCCCGGGCGGAGAAGTCCAGTACGTCCCGCAGGATCAGGGTCGCCCGCTGCCTCGGCGGCAGGTACTGCAGCGCGGCGACGAACGCCAGCCGCACCGATTCGCCCGCCGTTGCCGCCGTCTCGGGGTCACCACCGCCGCCCGGGCAGGGCTCGATCCACCGCGTGCTGTCCGACGGCGCACCCGGCGGTGTGGCGCCCTCGGCCGGACCCGAGAGGTCCATCGGCAGTGCCCTGCGCCGGCCGGAAGCCAGGGCGTCCAGGCACACGTTGGTGGCGATGCGGTAGATCCATGACCGCAGCGACGACCGCCCTTCGAAGCGGCCGATGCTGCGCCACGCCCTCACCAGCGTCTCCTGAACGGCATCCTCGGCCTCGGAGTACGCCCCCAGCATCCGGTAGCAGTAGCCGGTCAGCTCACCGCGGTACGCGTCGAGCACGGCCGCCGCCGCATCCCCTGCGGAGTCCCCCATGCCACTACCTCTCTCTTTCCTCGACGGGCGGTCTCCGACGCCGACACGGGCAACCGCGAAGCCGCTCTCATGATGGAGCACCGGGCCATGGGGCCTGGGTCGAGGCCATGGCCAGTGCGACCGCCGCTTGCGACGCCACCCCGGCAGGACCCGTACCGCCAGCAGGCGCCGGCCGCCTCGAACAGCGGCCGGTTCCCGGCCAGGACCTCAAGCCCGCGCCCGTCGTTGCGGGTCAGCGCGCAGGACTCCAGGTGCAGCCCGACCCCGTCCTGCATGCCCGTCTTGCCGCGCACGCGGCGGTATCCGGTCAGGTGGTGCGAGAGCGGGCCCGGCGGCGCGGCCGAGCCGCCTCAGCGGCAGCAGCGCCTGCGCCCGGGTCATCTGCGGTTCGGCGCCGTCACCCGTGTGGGCGGCGACGTGGTGGTGCACCGCGGCCACCGGCTGCACGCCGTGGCCGTCCGCCTCGTACCGATCCCGCATCCGGCGGGGCATTGGCCGCATCGGCCGAACCAACCGGATGATGCAGCCCGTTCCCGACACCCGACACCCGACACCCGACACCCGACACCCGACACGCGACACCCGACCGCGGGCCGGGGCCGCAGGCCGTGCTCACGAGCGGCTCCGGCGACGGTCAGGACGCTCGGCGGCGCCGGGCAACACGGCGCGGTCCGCGCCGGCCCGTAGGCGATTCGGGAGCCGCCTGGGGAGAGGAGAATCCGCCCGGCACCGGAGCCGGAGCCGGTCTGGCGCTGGGCGGGGTCGACACCGGGCTCGTGCTCACGGCCGCGCCGACCGGGACGGGGCGCTGTGCCCGGCCGAGGACGGACATGTGGGGGATCAGAGGCGCACAGGCCTGGCAGACTTCGGCCACCGTCCAGACCTGTCCTACTGCCGCGTTGTGCACCAGGACGAGCAGCGTGGCACCGATGCACTGGACGCGCTCCTCATGGAGCGCGCACTGCCTGGCCCGGCAGGCGCAGGCGGCATCGGGGCGGACGGTGGCCAACCGGGCGTGCGCTCTGGCGTGGTCGGCGGCGAAGCGCTTCAGGAAGGCGGTGTCCTTCGAGCGGGGCGGCATACGACAGGCTTCGGTGCTGCAGCTGACGGACGCGCTGTGATCGGTGTGGCCGGTGAGTCGGACCGTCCAGGTCCGTCCGGGCACGCGCGAGCCGGGGATGAGTGACAAGTTCAGGTCCGATCGTCGTGATGGAGAGGGGTGAGTCGCACCGCCGCGGAGCCGGTCGCAGCGAGGGCGGACTACGCGGCGCTGCCGACCCGGGCGGGGCGGACTCCGGCGCAGCGGTCATCGGACGGCCTGAAGGCGTAGCGTCTTTGTCGCATGTGCCTGCGGGCCATGTCAATGGCGCGTCCAGCCACCCGGGTGGGGTTGTGGGTGTGATGATCCACGGCCATGCGGTCCCCGTCGAGGACGATCTCGCCCCGAGGGGTCCGGCCGCGGCCGTGCACTGCCGGCGCAGACGGGTGGGCGGATGCGTGCTGTCCACGCAGTGCGCGCGGCGCGCCGACACCCGACGCCGCCGCCATATGCGCGGCGAGCCGTTCCCGCAGCCCGCGTTCCGCGCGCTCGGCGGCCTCCCGACCCGCGGCGCCGCCGAGCACGGACGCCGCGACCGACTCGCCGGTCCATGAGCCCGACGGCCGCCCCGGTGGAGGCGATCCGCGCGGCACCGGCGTCGGCAGGGTACTCGGCGCGCTGCGTGCTGCGCAGCGTGAGCTGCTCCGGAAGGCAGGAGCGGCCCGAGTGCGGCCACCGTCGCCGCATCACGCCCCACCTCGGAGGCGCCCGCGCCGGGTTGCGCCATCTCGGCGGCGAGCTGCCCGCCGTACCGGCGCACCCGCGCGATCCCGCCGGGCGCACGACGGCACCTAACAGGCGGGGGAGGAGCCCTTCTGGCCGGTGAGGTCGCGGTTGTACAGCCACCCGGTGGCGTTCGTGCCCTCCACCCGCACGTACGTCCACTGGTTGCCGTACTGGTTGACGACGTAGCACTGGTACCAGAGCTTCGTGCCGTTCTTGACGAGGGCACCTGCAGTGCAGTTCTGGTACGGCGCGGCCAGGAGGTGGTGGTCACCGGAGATGTAGCCGTACGTGCCCGGCTTCGGGTCCTTGTGGGTCCAGCCGGCGCAGCCCGTCGGTACGGCGCTCGGCTGGGCCGGGGCGCCCGAGGACGACGCCTTAGGGGAGGGCGACGCCGTGCCCGGTTTCTTCGAGGCCGCGGCGGACGGCTTGGCCCGGGTACCGGAGGGGGAAGGGTCCGGGCCGGCCGCGCCCGGCGCGTCGCCGGACGTCTGCTGGTCGGAGGCGGCCGCCGGCGGCGTCACCGAGGCCTGGTGACGTGCTCCGCCGCCCCCGCTGGTCATGGCGTACGTGACGCCTCCCGCGGCCAGTACGGCGACCACCGCCACGGCGACCGCGACCCGGCCGCGGCGCCGCGCCCGGCCCGCGGCCGCCGCCCCGGTGGCGTGCACGGTTGAGCTGGGAAGCTGCCCCGACGGCCCGCCCTGCGGCGGGAACCCGGGGTGCGGGGCGGGGGTCTGGTGCGGCTGCTGAAACGATTCGGCGGGGGGTGGCGGGCCGAAGCCGGCGGGCGGTCCCGCGACGGGCACGGCAGGCGGTACGGCGGCGGCCGGTACGGCTGCCGGCGCGGCGGCGGCAACCGGCGCCGTAGGGGTGGGCTCGACGGCGACCGGAGCCGACGTCGGCACGACGGGAGCCCGGTGCCCGGCCGGAGCCGGCTGTGCCGGTTCCTCGCCGGCGGCCCCCGACGCCACCCGCTCCAACATCGCCCGGGCCTGGTCGGCGGTGGGCCGGCTCTCCGGCTCCTTCGCCATCAGCGCCACCAGCACCGGCCCCAGCGGCCCCGCCCGCCGGGGGGCGGGCAGCGGTTCGGCGACGATGGCGGACAGCGTCGACCACACGGAGGTCCGGCGGAACGGCGAGACGCCCTCCACCGCCGCGTACAGGGTCATCCCCAGTGACCAGATGTCCGAGGCGGGTCCCGGCTCCCGGCCCTGGGCGCGCTCCGGCGGCAGGTAGTCGAGCGAGCCGACGATTTCGCCGCTGTGGGTTAGCTTCGCCAACTCCTCGTCGCCGGGCGCCTGCATGCTGGCGATGCCGAAGTCGGTGAGCACGACCCGGCCGCCGCGCTCCAGCAGTACGTTGCCCGGTTTCACGTCCCGGTGCAGGACGCCCGCCCGGTGCGCGGCGTCGAGCGCGTCCATCAGCTTGGCTCCGATGGCGGCGGCCTCGTACGGGTCCAGCGCGCCGCGCTCGGCCACGACTTGGTCGAGCGAGGGCCCGTCGACGAGCTCCATCACGATGACCGGCAGGCCCTGCTCCTCGGTCACGTCGTGCACGGTGACCACGCCGGTGTGCCGGATGCGCGCGGCGGCCTGTGCCTCGCGCCGCATCCGGGACCGCAGGTCGGCCCGTTCGGCGGGGCTGGTGTCGGTGTAGGCGCGCAGCAGCTTGACGGCGACCTCCCGGTTCAGCACCTCGTCGACCGCCCGCGCGACGACGCCCATGCCGCCCCGGCCGAGCACCTCGGTCACCCGGTAGCGCCCCCCGAGTGCACTGCCGACCAGGCCGCCGTCGTTCGCCTGCTCCGATGGCACCGGCACCGTATCTGCTCCGTTCCTTCAACGGCCGTCCGGCGACGGCCTGCCGGGGCCCAAGCGTAGAGGCATGGTCACGCCAGGGATGCACCGCCCGTTGACGGCGTCTCAGCCAGCCGGCGCAGGGGGTGCTCCAGGGGCCGCTCCGGGGGCCGCTCCGGGGGCAGATCAGCGCCACCCCGCCGCCGCCCCCCACCCCCTACGCCCTGGACGCCGACTCCCTGGCAGCCGCCTTGCAAAACGGTCCGGTGATGGTCGGTCTGCCATGGTTCAACGCCCGGTCCAGCCCGGCCGGCAACCACCACCTCGACACCGTTCCCCACTGGCGTACCTCCGGCCTGGCCGGAGCCCCCGAAGTCGTCGCCCCGGTCGTGGCCCTCGCACGGGACGAGGCCGCCCGCACCGGACTCCCACGGCCGGATCGTCCCCGACCGCACCGTGCTGCGGATGCCGCAGCTCCCGAGGCCCTGGCATCGAGCGTCGGCGGCGACCGCCCTTCCGCCCGTCCACCTGCTCGCCGCGCCGCACCGACCGGTCGACGCGATCCGACTCCACGCCCGAGGAGCGTGCCCATGACGTCCTTCCACGCCGCGATCGTCCACCCCGACCGATCCACCACCTACTGCGGAGAGGTCGACGAGGCACACGTCGCCACCGCCCGAGCGATCGCCCTGCTCGACCACACGCCCCGCTTCGTCCGCGAACACCGCAACCGACCCGGCAGCCTCTTCATCCTCCGCGACGACGGCAACCTTGACGTCTACGAGCCGGTCGGAATCGAAGCCACCCCCCACACCCCGGCCCCCGCCCCGACCGGCACCGGCGAGGCGGTGCTGCCCGCGGCGGCCGAGCTGCTCAGCGGGGCCTCGGGCACCGTTTGGATCCCCGGTGCCCTCCGCATCGGCGACGGCAGCATCGGGGGCGCCATGGACACCCCGGGCAACCCGCCCCGCGTGACCCTGCACACCACCGAGTCCCCGGCCGGCGGCCGCTACCTGGAGTCCCTCAGCTCGTACCTGATCGAGGTGTCCTCCGAGCCCCAGCTCGTGTACTGCCCCGTCACCGACCGGGTCGCCCAGCTCGGCCCCCTCGACGAATCCGCGCGGGCCCTGCGCAACGACGGACAGCGCCGGACCAACCGCGAAGGCAAGGTCAACATCCAGATCGAAGTCCTCGCCTATGCCAAGGACCCGTGGACGACCGGTTGGGACCCCGCCCAGAAGCCCGGCTGGGGCTCCGTCCTGGCCGCCGCCCGCTCCTGGGGCGTCCCCGACGAGTTCCCGGCCGGCCCGCCCGCCCCCTATCCCGGTCCCGACAAGCCGCGCTCGCGGTCGGTGTGGCAGAACTCGGGCGGGTACTTCGGGCACTGCGACGTCCCCGGAAACGATCACGGCGACCCGGGAGCCCTCGACACCTCCAAGGTGCTGGGCGGCCCCGGCGGCGGGGGAGTACCGCCCGCCGCGGGGGACGCGTTCCCCGGCGCGGACCGGTTCGGGCCGGGCGCGGTCAACGAGTACGTCACCCGGCTCGGCCGGATGCTCGTCTCCCGCGGTGGCGGGCGCTTCTACCGCGTCGGTCCGGGCCCCGAGTGGGGCGCGGCCGACCGCCGGGCCACCGAAGCGTTCCAGCACGCCCAGGGCTGGACGGGCTCCGACGCCGACGGCATCCCCGGCCCCACCACGTGGGAGCTGCTCGTCACCGGCCGCGGCAACGACATCCCCGACGCCACGGACACCGGAACGCGCCGGGTCAGCGTCGCGCACCTCGGGGCCGCGGCCGAGGCCGACATCCCCGGGCCCGACGGCCACACCACCTACGCCGACGAGGTCCGGGTCGTGGAGGACGCCCTCGTCGCCGAAGGCCTCCTCGACGCCCGCTACGCCGACGGCAGCTACGGAACCCGAACCCGCGACGCGTACGCCGCCTGGCAGCGCAGCGCGGCCGGCGGCTCCTACACCGGCCCGGCCGCCGACGGCATACCCGGCCTCGGTTCCCTGCAACGACTGGCCGCCCGCCACGGCTTCACCGCCACCCCCTGACCGCACCCTTCCCACACCCGAGGAGAGACCCCGTGTCCCGAACCGCCCCGGCGTCCCGCATAGTCGCCGACATCGCCGAGCGCACCGTCCTCACGTACCTGGAGGCCTTCCTCGGCCTCCTGCTGGCCGGCGCCACCACCGACATCGTCGACCTGTCCGTCCTCCAGGCCGCCGCCGTCTCCGCGCTCCCCGCCGGCCTCGCCGTCATCAAGGGGGCCATCGGTTCCCGCCTCGGCCAGGTCGGCACCGCCGCCTGGCTGCCCGAGCCGCCCCCCGACACCATCCGCCCCTGACCCTCGGAGTCCGCGGTGCCCGACCGAGAGGGCGTCGGCGAGCGGGCCGGGCTCCGCTGCGCCCTTGGAGCCGGGCCCGCGCCGATCGATCCCGGTGCGGCGTCGGCCATGGCCGTACGATCGCTCGGACCACCACCGCCGCCGACGACGACGGAGTTCGGTCTCGCGAAGGAGAGCCCGATGCCGAACCCGACGGTGAACTTCCCCGCGCAAGACGTCCGTCGCTCCGACGCGACGGGCTCGCAGCGCTGATCTACTCGCTGAGCGTCTCGGTGGACGGCTTCATCACCGACCGCGAGGGCGGGTTCGGATGGACGGACCCTTCCGAGGAGCAGCTTCGTTTCCACCTCGCGCAGACGCGCGAGCTCGCGGCTACCTGTGCGGCCGCAGGCTGTACGAGACCATGCTGCCGTGGGAGACGGATCCGTCGCTGCGCGACGACGAGCTCGGAGCCGCGTTCGCCGACGTCTGGTGCACAGTCCCGAAGGTCGTCTTCAGCCGCACGCTCACCAGCGTTCAGGGCAACGCCCGCCTCGCCGGGGCGTCAGTGGCGGAGGAGGTCGCTGCGGCGCTCGACGCGACCGACAAGGACGTCTCGATCGGCGGCGCCGGCCTGGCCGCGGCGGCGATCGAGCTCGGACTCGTCGACGAACTGCGCATGTTCCGCAATCCGATCGTCGTCGGTGGCGGCACGCCCTTCCTGCCGCCGCTCACCGAAGCGGTACGGCTGGAGCTGGTCGGGACCAGGACGTTCGGTTCGCGCGTGATCTACGAGCGCTACCGGCGCGTCCACGACGGCTCGGACTGATCGGCAAACCCCTTTGCCGGCGGCCCCGAGGGGTGGTGTTCTACGGGCATGAGCAGAATGGCGCAGGTCCTGGTGCTGGCACGGTACGAGGACGAGGTGATGGAGCCGCTGACGCAGCCCGACGAGAACCGCACCTGGCGCGGGGTCTTCCGGCAGATCCCGGACTGGTTCGTGGGCGGATGGCACCTGGAGTTCGAGCGCTGGCGCGGGCGGCGAGGGGTACTCGCGGACCTGGAGGCGCTGCCGTGGAACCAGCCGGAGTGCGTACAGGTGCTCCTGCACGACGAGGACGACGACTGCTTCGGGCTGTGGATGTTCCACGACGGCAAGCTGACCGAGGTGCCGCTCGCACGTGTGCAGCGCGTCTTCGGCGACCCCCCGCGCGACCACCCCCACCCCGGTCACCTGGAGCGGACCGACACCCCGCACTACGACCCGTCGGAACACCGTCCCGGGTACGCGGAGGACCCGCGCCTCTCCTGGTGATACGTAAGTCCTTTGGTCCGCCTGGCGGACGCACATACCCTCTGGCTCATGAACCACGGGGGGAACGATGAGTTGCGCAGCTATCAGGTGGGGTCGGTTCGTGCCGAGCTGCGCTCGCTCACGGTGACCGACGACCGTGAGGGCATGCTGGAGGGGACGCCGCATCTCCATCGTCGCTTTCGTCTGATCGGCATCGACAAGCAGCTGGCGGCGACGCCGCATCTGTACGTGCACGATCTGGCCGCAATCCGGGCCGATGAGAAGGCGCGGGTCGAAGAGTGGCTGCCCCGACTGAGGGTCCATGCCCGGTTGACGTCATGGTGGACGCCCGAGGGTGTCGCAGAATTCGGGGAGACGGTGCTCTCGGTGCTGTGGTTCCAGGCGGCGGCGCAGGATCCCTTCGCCCGCCTGGCCACGATCGTGCGTCCTCTCGACTGGACGAGGCTCGCCAGGTTCGAACCCTTTGACGACTGATGGTGCGGTGTTCCACCGGGTGTCGCCGTTGCGGCCCGTCCGGCCGTCGAGCGCGACTGGAGGCGATCGGATGAGCATTTTCGTATAAATAATGACGAATAATGCGCACATTGCCATATCGGCGCGGTTTACCCCAATTTCCGTATTTCGGACATTACGCTACCGCCGTCGACCAGCGACGACGGAAGGAATGCCGTGCCCCTCGAACCCCATCATGGCCGTCGGACGGCCGCGAAGTCCGTGCTCCCGCGCGCGAAGTCCCGCGCCGGCGGGCGCCTGGGACGGCTACGGGCCGCCGTCGTGGCCAGTGCCCTGCTCGCCGGGCTGAGTCCGGTGGCGGCCGGTGCTCCGCAGGCCGCCGCCGTGACGGGGCACAAGGGCGATCCGACGCAGTACTGGAACAAGGTGCTGCTGCAGACGTTCCGCAACGCGCGGGGCTGGGACGCCTCGCCCGGCAAACTCTCCAGGTCCGGTGCGATGGTCTTCGCGGCGATCTACAACGCCGAGAGCGCCTACCAGAACACGTACGGAACCCTGAAGTACGAGCCGTACCTCAGCCGGCCGCTGAAGTACGCCAGCGATTCCTCGAAGCCCGGTCCGGACGAGGAGGAGCGGCTGATCGACCGCACCGCGTACCGGATGATCTCCGAGCTGTACCCGGGCGACCAGGGCTTCATCGACGCCCGGTACAAGGCCCGGACCGGCCGCTCCCCGCACGCCCCCGACCCCCTCGACCACGTGGTCGACCGCGTCGTGAGGCAGATCAACAAGGCCCGGGCGGGCGACGGTTCGGACAACCCGCAGGTCTACGACGGCGACACCACCACGCCCGGAGCCTGGCGGCCGACGGGTGAAGCGGCGACGGCCGACGAAGGGGCCTGCCAGCAGCCGAGCGACGCGGTGACCCCGAACTGGGGCAAGGTGAAGCCGTTCGTGCTCCGCTCCGGCTCGCAGTTCCGGCCGCCCACCCTGCGGGGTTTCACCTCCTACGAGGAGATGCTGGACAGCCCGGAGTACGCGGCCCAGGTCGACGAGGTGCGACGGGTCGGTGCCGTCGACTCCACCGAGCGCACCCACGAACAGACCGTCGTCGGCTGGTTCTGGGACCACGACCTGAACGGCACCTACCACCCGCCGGGCCAGCTGCTCCAGCTGACCGGGACCGTCGCCAAGACGTTCAAGCTCAACACGTACGACACCACCCGCCTGTTCGCGCTGTCGGCGCTGTCGCTGGCGGATGCCGGGATGACGGCCTGGGACAGCAAGTTCGACTCCCCGATGAACGAGTGGCGCCCGGTGTCCGCGATCCGGGCGACGGGCGGCGAGAACGCGGACTGGCAGCCGCTCAGCGCGGACCGGGCGGGGACGCCGTGGACCCCGTGCTTCCCCGCCTGGACCTCCGGGCACGCCAACTTCACGGGTGCGTGGGCGGCCGCGATGCAGAACTACTTCGGCCGTGACGAAGCCTCGTTCGTCGCACAGTCCGAGGACCCGCACACCCTCGAGCGGTTCCGCCGGATGAACAGCTTCAGCCAGGTCGCCGAGGAGGGCGAGTTCAGCCGACTCTGGCTGGGCGTGCACTTCCGCTGGGACGCCGAGGACGGGAGGGAGATCGGTACCAACGTCGGCGACTACGTGTTCGCCAACGCGCTCCGGCCGACGCAGCAGAAGGGTAGTCCGGACAAGCCGTGAGTCCGGACGTGTCGATATCCGTCAGCGCCTCCGCCGAGCACCGCACGGCGAAGGCGCTGACGTGCGTCTGAGCTGTTTGGCAGTGCGCCCCTCGTCCTTTCGTGTGGCGGGTCCGGCGAGGGGGCGGCCGGTGGGGACGGCACCGGTCGACGATCGGTGAACTGGCCAATGGAATCGCGGCAGGAGTCTGCGACCGCTGCGTGAGGGTAGGTCACCGTGATCGGCAGGCGGGACGTGCTGCGGGCAAGTGTGCTCGGCAGTGTGGGTGGGGTGCTGGGGCTGCAGGCACCGGAGAGTGCGGCTGCGTCAGCGCCGGCAGCAGGGCCGGTTGACGCCCGGGACTGGAAGCGCCTGGCTGAAGCGCTGTCCCCCGGGGCCAACCTCTACCGGCCGTCCGGCTCCGTGTACCCGGCGCTGGCCCTGCCGTACAACCACAGGTACGCCGACATCCAGCCCGCGGGCATCGTCGCCTGCGCGACGACCGAGGACGTGTCCGCATCGATCCGCTGGGCCCGCGAGGTGGGACTGCCCGCCGTACCGCGGACCGGGCTGGGTCACAACTACGCCGGGTATTCGACCACGACGGGCCTGCTGCTCAACATGGCCCGCATGAAGAGCATCGCCTCCACGCCGAAGCAGGGCGGTGCCCGCCCCCGGGACTACGGGCCGATGAAGGTCGTGCACGGCGCCGGTACCGTCACCGTGGGGGCCGGTGTCACCAACGGCGACCTGCATCCGATGCTGGAGGACCACGGCATGTTCGTGCCGACCGGTCGTTGCCCCAGCGTCGGGGTCGCGGGGCTGGTGCTCGGCGGCGGTATCGGCTTCAGCGACAAGATGTTCGGCCTGACCTGCGACCGGCTCGTCGCCACGACCGTCGTGCTCGCCGACGGACGCACGGTCAAGGCCAGCAAGGACGCCCACCCCGACCTGTTCTGGGCCTGCCGCGGCGGAGCCGGCAACAACTTCGGCGTCCACACCTCGTTCACCTTCCAGTACGAGCAGTTCGAGGGAACCGTGGGCTTCTACGAGGTCCGCTGGAGCCTGGACTCCGTACTGCCGGTGCTCGCCGCCGCACAGCACATCGCCCAGGAGACCGCAGACGACAGGCGGTTCCACATGCGCCTGGGCATCGGCACCAACGGCACGACCAGGGCGCAGATCCGTGCGAACGCCAACGTCAACGCCATCGGCCAGTTCTACGGCACCGTCCAGGAGCTGCGCGCCATCCTGCAACCGCTCCTCGAGATCGGCACGACCGAGGAGCGCGCCCGCAACCGCGCGTCCGTTCGCCAGGTCACGCCCGGGGAGGCGAGCGTCCTGCTGAGCGCCACCACGCCGATCGAACGCTTCGCCACCAAATCGGCGTTCCTGGACTCCCGCACCCTCCTGACGGGCCGGCAGGTCAGCGCGGCAGCCGAGCGCCTGCTGGAATGGCCCGGCAGCGGCAACGACGACGGAGCCGGGTTCGCGATGTTCGCACTCGGCGGCGAGATCAACCGGGTACCGTCGAACGCGACCGCGTTCGTACACCGCAGCGACCTCTTCGTCTTCGCCGCCGAGACCTCGTGGGCGGACCACGACCCCCCGAGCGTCGCCAAAGCCAACCTCCACTGGCTCAAGCAGTTCTACGACGGCATCTTCCCCGACAACCCGCCCGAGCACTCGTACCAGAACTTCCCCGACCCGACGCTGAAGAACTGGCGGGAAGCCTACTACGGAACGAACTACCCGCGTCTGGTCGACGTGAAGCGGACGTACGACCCGACCGGCTTCCTCCACTACCAGCAGGGGATCGGCACGCGCTGAGTGCGGCTGTTGCGGCTGTCGCAGCTGTTCCGCGAGCGGCCCGGCGAGGCGCGACCCAAGGCCACGCCCGCGGTTCCTCACACCTCCAGACGGCTCAGCGCGTGCATGGCCTCGCGCTCCATGCGCGAGAGCTCGCCGAGGACCGTACCGGCTCGTGTGAGGAACTGCGCCTCGCCCGATACACCGGCCTTCTCGATCAGTGCTGCCACTTCCGTCCACAGGGTGGCCGCCTCGGCGTACAGCGCACGGCCGGTGCGCAGGTGGCTGCTGTCGAGCAGGCCGGTGCACTCGGTGAGGAAGTCCCGGTAGAGGTTGCGGAACAGGGCGCCCCCGGTGCCGGCCCTCTCCATCAGGCGGGCAGCCTGCGGCAGGTCCTGTTGCGGGGCGCGGGTGCGCTGGAGCCACGTGCGGACCAGCTTGCCGGCCTTCTCGATGCCGCGGTGGCCCAGGTTGCCGATGGGCGGGTTGAGGAAGGCGTCGGCGCAGGCGGTGATGGCGGGGACGATCTGCTCCCGCGGGGAGGCCAGGTCCTTCGGAGCGGTGACGGTGAAGGAGCGGTGCTTGGCGGTCATCGGGCCGCGCGCGGCCCTGGCCCGGGCGAGGCCGGTCAGGCTGGTGGACACCGCTCCGCCTTGCTGCTCGGTGTCGACCAGGTGGGCGGAGCGGTCGTCGTAGCCGTACAGGGCGACGACGTGGCCGCCGAAATGGATCTTCGACCGGAAGTAGTCCAGGTGGTAGCTGTCGAGCTGTAGTCCGACGGGGCGGCCGGCGTCGACGGAGGCCGTCACGTTCTCCCATGCCCTGCTGGGGGAGGCGGTCTCCTGGACCAGGAGCTCCAGCCCGAGTCTGCTGGCCAGGTTCCTGGTCAGTTCGAAGGGTCTGACCCGTCCCCCGAGGAAGGGGAAGTCCATGTTCTTGCCGTCCCAGTAGACGAAGGACAGACCGGAGCCGAGACCGAACAGCATGGGCTCGGACAGGTCGAGCCCCTCGTGCCGCAGGAGCACACCCAGCGCCGTCGTCTCGCAGTGCTGCATGCCTCGGGCATCGGTGCCCGCTACCGTGGTCACGCCGTGTCCTCCTCGACGGGGATGATCAACCGGGTCATCAGTTCTTCTCCCGGTTCCTCTGCCGGTCCGACGAGGTACGCCTCGCGTACGGGTCCTCGCGGACGCAGCCCGCGTTCGTGGACGGCGGAGAACAGGGCGTTGTAGGCCAGGGGGAGTTGGGCGTAGGGCCCGATGTGCACGGTCTCCGCGACCGGACCGCCGGGCAGCACCACGAAGTCCAGGCCGCCGGGCACGTCTTCCCCGTGGCCGCCGGCGGGAACCTGCGCCCCGACGGCGATCTCCATCCGCTCCTCCAGGTCCAGCGGGTACAGCCCCCACAGCGGCGGCTCCCACATGATGTCCGCCCCGCCGAGCGCGGGCAGCAGCCGGCCCACGCCCGCCCCGACCCCCACACCGATTCCCGCAGGGGTGCAGACCGCCCGTACCACTGCCAGCCGTCGCTCCGGCTCCCTGCACGTCGTCACCTCGTAGCCGGGCAGACCGCCCTCCGCCAGCCGCTCCAGCATCTTCAGCCGGGTCTGGTCCCTGCTGATCCGCTCGGCCAGCCGGTCCCGCTCCGCGTGCAGGATCCGCGCCCTTCGCCCGGGTCCGGCAGCAAGCGTCCGGGCGATCACGGCCAGAGGCAGGTCCATCTCGCGCAGCAGGGCGATGGTCAGGGCGTCACGCGCCTGCTCGGGCGCGTAATAGCGGTAGCCGGAGCCGGCGTCCACATGGACCGGAACCAGCAGGCCCGTCTCGTCGTAGTGCCGGAGCTGTTTGACGCTGAGCCGGCACAGACGGGCGAAGCGCCCGATGGTGAGGAGTTCGTCTCGCACGCTTTCATGGTGGACCCTCCCACGGTGGGAGGGTCCAGTGCCGTATCGACGCACCCCGGCCGACCTGCCCCGAAGGCTGTGGCCGCCGCCCGGGTTGCGGCGTTCACCTGCGGTGCCATCGTGGGAGTAAGGGCATTGCTCGGTGACCGATACCGAGGGCTGAGCCATGGAAGACGAGCAAGCACACGTCGTATACGGCGATGACCAGTTCGACCTGGACATCCGCGTCAAGATGACCACGCGGGAAGTCGACAAGTTCGTCATCGAGGACACCCACAGCTGTGCCAGCACCTGCGGCGACGAATGCACCAACAGCTGTGCCAGTACCTGTGCGGGCAGTTGCCCCGCGCTCGACACCCCCAACGAGACCGAGACCTGTGAGACCTGCGGCTCCTGCACCTCGGAGTGCGACCGCAGCTTCTACGAGGACCACTACGTCCTGGAAGTCAGCCAGGTCCGGGCCGACGGGGTCACCCGCAGGGTCGCCGGTGAGCACGTCATCCGCCGCATCGTCGAGCACCCCCCGCAGGACGGCTGATGGCCCCGCCCACCTGGCAGCCGGCCATCGGCGATCCGCGGACCGTCGCTGCGGTGCGCGCCGTCTGCGTGGACGTGCTCTCGCGGCTGCGCGACCCCGACACCGTCGAGGGAGCGGCCCGGACGGTGCCGCTGCGCGGACGTCCGCGGTGGACGTCCCACAGCACCGCCCAGGGCGCGTGCGGCCTCGCCCTCGCCTTCGGACACCTCGACCGGTGCCTGCCCGGCGAGGGCTGGGACCTCGTGGCCCACCACCACCTCGGCCGCGCCGTCGACGGCACCGCGTCCGACCCCGTGGGCACCCTGGGACTCTTCGCCGGCCTCACCGGAGTGGCCTTCACCACCTCGTACCTGGCCCGCGGCGGACAGCGGTACCGCACACTGCTCGGCGGCATCGACGACAGCCTGTACACCCGGATCCCCCGACGCCTTCCCGCCGTCACCGGGGAAGGCCTCGCCGTCGGCACCTTCGACCTCGTGTCGGGGTGGACCGGCGTGGCCGCGTACCTCCACTCCCGTCCGGCCGGCCCGGCCCGGGACCGCGCCCTCCACACGGTGCTCGCCTGGCTCGTGGACCTGTCCCGTGCCGTCGACGGGGTCCCCGCCTGGCACACCCCCCACGTCCTCATCACGGACGAGGGCATGCGCGACCGGTACGGGACCGCCGTCGCCAACTGCGGTCTCGCCCACGGCATCACCGGCCCCCTCGCCCTGCTCGCCCTCACCCACGCCGACGGCCCGATCGGCGAGGAGCACACCGAGGCGATCCGCCGCACGGCGTCCTGGCTCGCCTCCCACCAGGTCGACGACGCCCAGGGAGGAGGGGCGTACCCGGCAGTGGTCCCGCTCGGTGCGGACTCCGCCGCGCTGTCGGCGGCCCGCGACGCCTGGTGCTACGGCAGCCCCGGTGTCGCGCGCGCCCTGTGGCTCGCCGGCACCGCCCTCGGCGACCTGGACCTGACCCGTACGGCCGTCTCGGCCATGCGGGCCGTACTGCGCCGACCCGTCGCCCGGCGGCGCATCGACTCGCCCGGGTTCTGCCACGGCATCGCCGGACTCCTGCAGGTCACCCTGCGATTCGCCGTCGACACCCGGGACGAGGAGATCAGCGACGGCGCCCGCCGCCTGGTCGACCAACTGCTCGGCGAGTACCAGCCGCAGGCGCCCTTCGGCTATCGCAGCGTCGAGCCCGACGGCGCCCGCGAGGACCGGTCCGGCCTCCTCGAAGGCGCCGCAGGGGTCGCCCTCACCCTTCTTGCCGCCGTCACCCTCGAACCACCCGCCTGGGACCGGTTCTTCCTGCTGTCATGAGCGCCGACGCCTCCCGCGGCCCCGGCATGCGGCGACGGGCCGCCGCCCCCAGGGCAGCGGGGCTCTACCGCTGCCTCGACCACTTCGTGATCCGCACCCCCATCCTGCCCGTCACGGACTACCCCGCGGCCGAGGACCTCGGGCGGGCGTCCGCGACCGCTCGCGTCCGGGACGACGAGCAGGCGCGGCGTGCCGTGGTCGTGTCCTCGCTGCCCCTCGCCACCGCGCTGCTGGGGCCCGAACGCACCGAAGGCGCCGCACACACCGATCGCGACCGACGGCGCCTGGAGTCGAGCATCCTGCGCTACCTCATCCGCCTCAGCACCCGGCCCACTCCCTTCGGGCTGAACGCCGGCGTCGCCCTGGGGCGGTGGGGCCCGGTCACCGACGTCCGCCTCGCCGACCAGCCCCCCGACGTCCACGCCCGGGTCGACATGCACGCCCTCGTGCACTTCGTCACCGCCCTCGAATCGCGCACCGAAGTCCGGGAGGCGACCACGGTCATCGCCAATCCGGCCGTGCTGCACCGCGCCGGCCGGATCACGTTGAGCGGCGTCGAAGCGGCCCTCGGGGCGAACGGCGGCGAGAACGTCACCCTCCGCGCCACCGGCGCCGTCACCCGCGCCCTCGCCCTCGCCCGCACACCCGTCCCCTACACCGACCTCGCCGCCGACCTCCTGCACACCGTCCCCGGAGCCACGCCCGACAAGGTCCACGATCTGCTGTACCGGCTGTGGCGGCACGCGTTCCTCCTGACGGACCTCCGCCCACCGCTGACCCACCTCGACCCCGCGGCGCACGTCCTCGACCACCTCGCCCGGATACCGGCAGCCGCCGCAGTCGCCGCCGCCGCGGACCTCGCCGAACTGCTGGCCGCGATCCGGGACTGGGAGACGCAGCCGGCCGGCACCGGCGCCGCCGCCTTCCCCGCGCTCGCCGACCACGCCCGCCGCGTCACGGGCTTCGAGACGGCCACACCGCTCCAGGTCGACACGGTGCTGCCCCTGGCGGCCCGCGACGTGTCCCGCACGGTGGCCGCCGAAGCGGTCCGGGCCGCTGAACTGCTGCTGCGGCTCACCCCGTTCCCCTTCGGCCTGCCGCAGATCAGCGCGTACAGGCACGCGTTCGAGGCCCGCTACGGCACCGACCGCGACGTACCCGTCCTCGAACTCCTCGATCCCGTCACCGGCCTCGGCTCACCGTCGCTCCTCCCTCCCGTCATTCCCGCCAAAGCCGCCCGGACCGACACCCTGCTCCGCCTCGCCACCGGCGCCCTCCACGACCACCTCACCAGCATCGACCTCGACCAGGACACCGTCGACCGACTCGCCCTCTGGGAAGCGGCCCCCGAGCGGCTCCCCGCCTCGCTCGACCTCTACGCCATGGTCTCCGCCCCGTCGCCCGCCGCCGTCGACGCCGGCGACTTCCACCTGGTCGTGGGCCCCAACGTCGGAGCCGGAGCAGCCGGACGCAACCTCGGCCGCTTCGCAGGCATGCTCACCGGCGCCGTGTCCGCCCTCGACGACATCGCCGACGCCGAACAAGCCGTCGAGACCGGCCGCGTTCTGGCCGAACTGGTGTACCTCCCCGAGAAGACCCGCTCGGCGAACGTCGTCGTCCGGCCCGCCGTCCGCGACCACGAGGTCGGCATCCGCACCAGCGCCGAGGACGGGCCTGCCCGCTCCATCCCCCTCGACCAGCTCGCGGTCCGCGTCACGAACGGCAGGTTCGCACTGGTCTGGGACGACGGCACCGGGGGACCCCGAGAAGTCGGCGTCTGCTCGGGACACATGCTGAACAGCATCCGCGCCCCCGCCGTCTGCCGTTTCCTCGCCGACGTGAGCCGCGACGGCACCGCCCAGATCGTCGGTTTCGACTGGGGCCCGGCCCGCGACTTCCCCTACCTTCCCCGCGTCGCCTCCGGCCGGATCGTCCTGCGCCCGGCCCAGTGGCGCATCGACCGCGCCACGGCACACGAGATGGCCTCCGGACAGCCGGACCGGTTCCCGGCCGGGTTCGACGCCTGGCGCCGCCGGTGGCGGGTGCCCCGCTACGCGTACCTCACGAGCAGCGACACGGCCGCGGACCACCGGCTCCTCGTCGACACCACCGCGCACTCCCACACCAACGAGATACGGCGAGCCCTGAACCTGCTGCGGCCCGGCGGCAGCGTCGTCCTCCAAGAGGCCGTCCCCGGCCTCGACGACGCCTGGGTCAGCGGGCCGAACGGCCCCCACACCGTCGAACTCGTGGTGTCCATGACCCGCAACGCCCCCGTCCCGCGCTCCGTTCCACCGGGCAGAGCCGGCGGCGCCACCCGGGTGGCGCGGACCGACCGGCTGCGCCCTCCGGGCAGCGACTGGACCTTCGTCAAGCTCTACGGCGACCGGCAGGAGGAGGAATCCCTGCTCGTCGGCGGCATCCGCGAGCTCGTCCGCTCGCTCGACGGCCAGTGCGACCGACGCGTGTTCCTGCGCTACGCGGACCCCGAACCCCACCTGCGGCTCCGCCTGCGCGGCAACCCCTCCCTACTCGTTCCCGCGCTCAGCGACTGGGCCGGCACCCTCCTCGCCGACGGCCACGTCTCGCGGTTCACCTTCGACGTCTACGACCGCGAGATCGAACGCTACGGCGGCCTCACCGGGATGGACGTCACCGAACGGCTCTACTCCGCCGACAGCTCGGCCGTCCTCGACCTGCTCTCCCTCGACCACACCGGTGAGTCCCGGCTCGACAGGACGGGCCTGGCGCTGCTCACCATCGACGACCTGTTGGCCGGGCTCGGCCTGAGCGAAGCCGAGAGGCTCCGCTTCTACCACCGGGCGACTGCCCAGCGACGCCTCGCGGGCGCGGAGTACCGCTCCCGCAAGGCGGAGTTCTGCGACCTGCTGCGCGGACCACCTCCCCGTCCCGTCGGCGACGTCCTCACCCGGCGCCGTCCCCACCTGGCAGACGCCGCCGACCGGCTCGCCCATCTGCACCGCCGCAGGCAACTCGGCAAGACGCTGCCCGAGCTGTGCCACAGCTACGTACACCTGCACTGCAACCGGCTCCTGGGCACGGACCGCGCTGCCGAGGACACGGCGCTGGAACTCCTCTGCCGTACCCGCCGCAGCCTGACCTCAGGAGCCTGAAGCCGGGCTCCGGCCGACGATGCGATCTTCGCTGATCGGGGCTTCGATGGGGTTATGCGCCATTCGGTCGTCGGACGGGCGTGCCTCGGCGGAGGTGTGGTCGGCGTGCTCCTCGCCGCGGGACTCGCTCTCGCACCCGCACCCGCGGCTTCGGCGGGGCCGCCTGCGGTGACTCCGGTGTCGGAGCGCTGCTCGCCCGGCTGGGTGTGCGGGTGGACGGGGCCCTCGTACACCGGGGTGGTGAGTCCGGTGGCGGTGGACATGCCGTGGTACCCGGAGACGACCGCCTACGTCGGGCTCAACGGCGGGGTCTCGGTGTGGAACGGCTCCGGTACGTGGCGGGCCCGTGACGGGGTGTGGGGGCGCTGCGTCACCGTCTACAGCAAGACCCATTACAAGGGCAATGCGCTGACCCTCCGGCCCGGCCAGGGCATCGACCGGCTTCCGGCCGTTTTCGGGAACGTCCGGTCGAACAGGTTCCACACCTGTCGCGTCGGCTGATATCCGGCCGCCGCCCGACGGGTACCTCACCCGGGCGCGGACCGCGTCGCGGTCGGTCGGCCGACGACCAGCCCGCTCGGCGTCGCGTCGGCGGCGCGGCGTACGGGTGCAGCCCCGCCGTGTCGGGCTCCACGCGTCCGCGGCGCGGGTATGGGTGGCAGGGTGCTCGCTCTCCGCAGGCTCGTGCGGTCGTTGACCGGCCTTGCCGCAGCCGTCGCCGTCGGCGGTTGTGGCTCGGCGCAGCCGACTGCCGTCCCCCGTGCCGATCCCACCCCTGTCCCCGCCTCCTCCGCCTTGGCGCCGGCGGGGCGGAGTACGACGCCGACGCCGACACGGGTTCCGGCGCGACCGGCACCCGTCGACTGCCGCAGGAGCCGCTGCGTCGCCCTGACGTTCGACGCAGGACCGGGTCCCGACACGGCGCGCCTCTTGGACATCCTCAGGGCGAAGGGCGTCAGCGTGACGTTCTTCCTCCTCGGCAAGAACACCCGCGTCCGTCCCGAGCTCGTACGGAGAGAGGCGTTCGAGGGGCATGAACTGGCCAACCACACCTGGACGCACCGACGTCTGACGCAGGCCTCACGAGCCGAGATCCGCCGGGAACTCGTCACCCTCCAGGACCAGGTCGAGCAGCTCACCGGCCACGCCCCGGCCCTGATGCGCCCGCCCCAGGGCCTGACCGACCCGCGGGTCGCCGAGGTCTGCCGCTCCCTCGGACTCGCGCAGATCCTGTGGTCGGTGACGGCGAAGGACTACCGCGACCACGACCCCGACGTCATCACGAACCGCGTCCTCCACAGCGCCCAGCGGAACGGGATCATCCTCCTCCACGACGTCTACCCGGGGACCGTTCCCGCCGTGCCGGCCATCATCGACGGGCTGCGGCGGCGCGGCCTCACCCCGGTGACCGTCTCCCAGCTCTTCGCGCCGGGCCGGCCCGAACCCGGCCGGGCCTACTGGACCGCCCCCTCGGCCTGACCGCGCCCTCCCGCCGGCAGCACCGCGGCGGCCCGTTTCAGTGATCCGAACGACCCGCCCCTTTCAGCGGCGGGTCGGGCAGACAGGAACAGAGGACGTGCCGGGGAGGTACGCGGTGCGTTCCTGCGTGTCCAGGTCCCGGTTGACGGCGTGACAGATCTTCCGGATCGCTTCGGAAGGTTCGGGGAGACTGACACGCCACAGGCGCACCGTCCTGTCTCCGCTGCCCGAGGCGAGGGTGCGGCCGTCGGGGCTGAACGCCACCGAGGTCACCTCGTCGGCGTGCTGCCCGATCAGGGTGACGTGGTTCCTGCCGCTGACGGTGTCCCACAGTCCCGTGGTCCAGTCGAAGTCGGCGGTGGCGAGGGTCCGGCCGTCGGGGCTGAACGCCACCGACGACGCCTGGCTGGTCCGCCCGGCCAAGGTGGTGCGGGTCCTCCCGGTGGCGGGGTCCAGCAGGCGCACGCTGTAGTCACCCATGGTGGTGGCCAGGATGCGGCCGTCAGGGCTGAACACCACGCGCTGCACCGTGTCGGGGGTGCGGCCGGTGAAGCGGTCCTTGCCGGTAGCGACGTCCCACAGCCGTACGCTCCTGTCGGCGCTTCCGCTGGCGAGGGTACGGCCGTCGGGGCTGAACGCCACCGTGCCCACGTAGCCGGTGTGTCCGGTGAGGGGCGCGCGCCGCCTGCCGGTGGCGGCGTCCCACAGCATCACGGTTCCGTCGATGCTGCCGGTGGCGAGGGTACGGCCGTCGGGGCTGAACGCCACCGCGGCCAGTTCGGAGTGGTCCTCCAGAACGATGCGGGTCTTGCCGGTGGTGACGTCCCACAGCCGTACGGTGGCGTCGACGCCGGACGTGGCGAGGCTGCGGCCGTCGGGGCTGAAGTCCACCTGGAGCACCGGCTCGGTGTGTCCGGTCAGCACGGTCCGGGTGGCGCCGGAGGTGACGTCCCACAGGCGTACGGTCTTGTCCGCGCTGCTGCTGGCGAGGGTACGGCCGTCGGGGCTGAAAGCCACGTCGTACACCAAGCCGGTGTGCCCGACCAGGGGCCGGTCACCGCGAGGGGTGAGGTCCCACAGGCGTGTGGTCCTGTCGTCGCTCGCGCTGGCGAGGGTGTGGCCGTCGGGGCTGAACGCCACCGACCGCACCGTGTCGGTGTGACCGATCAGGGTTCCGCTGACCGCCCCGGTGGCGACGTCCCACAACCGCAGGAGGCGGTTGGTGCCGCCGATGGCCAGCGTCCTGCCGTCGCGGCTGAACGCCACGGCTTGCACCGCGCCGGTGGCCACGTCCAGGGAGCTGCGCATCTTTCCGGTGGCGGTGTGCCACACCTTCATGGTGCCGTCGGCGCTGCCGGTGGCGACTGCGTGGCCGTCGGGGCTGAACGCGATCGTGAAGACCCCGTTCGTGTGCCCGTTCAGAGTGGTGCGGGGTGCGCCCGTTTCGGTGTCCCACAGTCGCCCTGTGTGGTCCGCGCCGGCGGTGGCGAGGGTGCGGCCGTCCGGGCTGAAGGCCACGGAGAACACCGTCGAGTCGTGCCCGGTCAGCGGGGTACGCGTCGCACCGGTGGCCGTGTCCCACAGTCGTACGGTGCCGTCTCCGCCGGCGGCGGCAAGGGTACGGCCGTCAGGGCTGAACGCCAGCGAGAACAGGCCCCCGGCGCTCACGGGCAGTGTGGCGCGGGTCTTCCCCGTGGCCGTGTCCCACAGCCGTGCGCCGTCTGCACTCGCCGTGGCGAGGGTGCGGCCGTCGGGGCTGAACGCCACCGAAGCCACCTCGCCAGGGTGTCCGCGGAGGGTGGCGCGGGTCGTGCCGGTGGCGGTGTCCCACAGTCGTGCGGTGCCGTCGGCGCTTCCGGTGGCGAGGGTGCGGCCGTCGGGGCTGAACGCCACCGAATCCACCGTGTCGGTGTGCCCGGGCAGACGCCGGTACGCCGGGAGGGACGCGTCGGTCCGCAGACTTGCCAGGGCCTCGGGCGTGTGGCTGGCGCGGTACGCCTGGACGGCGAGCAGCGAGGAGAGGTCGGGGCTCACGTCGAGGAGCGTGCGGGACTGCGTGGCGAGCTGCCGGGACAGCGCCGCCTGCCGCTCGTCCACCGCCGCACGCCACTGCAGCACAGCGGTCCCGGCGGCGATCAACGCGAGCCCCAGCAGCGTGGCCAGGACGGCGATGAGATGCCTGCGCCGCCGAGCGAGGACGTGCTGGCGTTCTCGGCTGGCGGCGAGGAAGGTCGCGATGTCTTCTGGCAGACCGCGGTCCTGTGACTTCTCGAAGCCTTCCGCGAGCGCCGTCCCCGCGAGTAGGTCGCCGGGGTCCCTCTTCCCGGCCCAGCGGCGCTGCCGTTCCCAGGTGCGGTTGAGCCACTCCTGGAACTGGCGGTCCTCCTCGACCCACTTCCGTAGCGCACCCCAGTCGCGGATGAGCGCGTCGTGGATCAGCTCTGCCACCGGCTCGCCCGGTGGGGCAGCGGGCCGGTCCGGGTCGCGGAGCGTCTGCGTGGTGATGAGGCGGTGGCGGGTGAGAGCGGCGATGACCGCGTCGAAGTCACCACCGGGTGCACCGTCGGGGCCGGCCGCCAGGTCGCGCAGTTCGTCGAGGGGCGCCTGTGCGCGGACGGCGGGGGTGCGGCGGCTGCGGTCCGCGGGGTGGACCAGGCGGGTGAGGACGCGCCGCGCGATGCGCTGCCGGCGGGGGGACAGCTCGTCGAGGGCGCTGTCGCACCACGTCGTCAGGCTTCCGCTGACCGCTCCGATCTGCCGGTACGCCTCGTGGGTGAGGTAGCCGTCGTGCCGTCGCAGCCACAGCTGTTTGAGCGTCATTTCGAGCAGGGGCAGTACGGTGACCGGTGCCCTGCGGACGGCCGCCGGTTCCGGGCTGCTGGCCAGGACGTCGCTGATGATCTGCTCGGGCAGTCCGGGCTGGAAGCGGAGTCGCACGTTCTCGGCGGGCTTCACGATGATGTCGTGCAGGTCCCGCCGGCTCAGCGTGCCCGGTACGTTGAGCAGCCCCGGGGTGGCGGCCTCCAGCAACCGGGGCGCCAGCGCGGCCAGTTGGGGATAGAAGTCGTCGCGCATGATCAGGATCACGCTGAGTGCGGTGAACGTGTCCGCGACCTGGACGATGTCGTCGACGGTGTCCAGGAACTCCTGCAGCCGGCCGTCGGCGCTCTGCAGCAGCAGCTCTTCGAACTGATCGACGACCAGCAGGACCCGGTGGTGATCGGGCTCGCTGCGCAGCCGTCGGCCGACCGCCGCCATGAGCCCGTCACGCCGGGTCCCGGGCAGGCCGGCCCGCTCGATCTCCGCCGGTAGGTCCTGCCGGGGCCGGGCCAGGACCGGCAGCCACCGGTCGCTTCCCGGAACCTCTCCTCGCGCCAACGCCGGCAGCACCCCCGCCTGGATCAGCGACGACTTGCCCGACCCGGACGGCCCGAGCAGCAGCGTCAGCCGCTGCTGGCGGTCGAGGCCGGCCAGGACCTGGCCCACCGCCTCCTCCCGCCCCTGGAACCAGCGGGCGTGTTCCGCGGTGAACGGCTCCAGCCCCCGGTACGGACACACCTCCAGCGGGGCCAGCTCCGGCATGATCTCCCGCAGCACCTCCGTCGGCGTCACGTAGGCGATGCCCTGTCCCCGGGAGAGCGCGTCGGGCGCCGTGATCTCGGTGAGCATGCCGATGACCAGGCCCGTCACCTCGTCGAGGACCGGACCGCCGCTGAATCCGACGGTGAGGTCGTTGGCCGCGGTCAGCTGGAGACGCACCCCGGCGCGTCCCGAGGGCGCGAGCAGATCGCCCACCCTGCCGAAGCCCAGGTGGCCCTCGCGCGCTGCCTGGGCCGGAAAGCCGTACGACCGCACCTCATGGCCGCGGCAGCCCTCCGCGGAACCCAGGGGAAGCACCCTCGGGCCCGCCGGCGTACCGCGCAGCCGGACGAAGGCGACGTCCTCGTCCTCCGGCGCGCGCCACCGCTCGCGGAGGACCTCCCCCTCCAGCCCGTCCGCACCGGCCAGACGGGGGAAGGCCAGCATGACCCGGTTCCCGGGCCCGCTCCCGGCGGCCAGGACGACGTGCGCACACGTGACCAGAACGTCCTCGGCCACCAGGAAACCCGCCCCGGCCACGCTCCCTTCCGGCCCGAGGACCTGCGCCACCGCCGTGGGCAGCTCCGAGGGAGTCTCCTGGTCAGCCCGGCGTCCGGCGCTAGTCATGGCCGCTCCGCCAGGACATGGTCACCTGGAGGTGGCAGGTGGCCCTGCCCTTGGTGATCACCGCGCCGGCCTCGACCGCGAGGTCCACCCCGAACTCGATCGTGATCTCGTCGGGCCGCGCCTTGCGCAGCTGGTCGAGGGCGGTCTGTGCCGCCCTGGTGACCGGCTCCAGGGCCTCCTGGAACGTGTCCGGGACCTCACGGATGAGATCCCCGGCCCGCCCGGCCTTCACCGGCCCCTCGAACCCGGCCGCCCCCTCCACGAGCACGAAGCCCCCGCCCTCCAGCGGGATCCGGGTCAGAGGTGCCACGACGCCTCCTCGGTTGCTCGCGCGCGCTCACCAGGGCGGTGGGCCCACCGCGACCCACCCCTCGGTTCCGATCCGGCACTCCCGTCGGCGGCACTCACGGCGCCTCCTTGGGGGTCCCTTCACGTTCCCCCGTAGGCGTGCACGGCGCAGCACCGGCGAGGCCGAACGTGTCGGCGGGTGTCGGCGGGTACGGGTCACCGGTCACCGGGACGACGTGGTGGTCGAGCGGTGGCCGGAGGCTCGGCTCGGGTCCGTGGGCTCAGTGGGCCTCGACTGCTTCCGGGGCGGCGAGGACGGCGGGCCTGAGGGTCTGCGCGCACCACTGCGCGAATCCGGTGGCGGGGCCCGCCTGCGGCGAGCGGTCGACGCCCGAGTCCAGGCCCTGGTCCTTGGCGCGCTTCATGTCGACGATGCCCTCGACGAACGCCTCGTTGAGGCCGTACCCGAGCAGGGTGGACCGCAGCTCGTCGAGGGGCTGGCGCCGGTAGCGGACCGGACGGCCCAGCTCCTCGGTCATGATGCGGGCCAGGTCGTCGGGGGACAGTTCCTGCGGGCCGAGCACCGGGACGCTGCCGACGCCGGTCCAGGAGCGGTCCAGCAGCAGCCCGGCCGCCGCCCCGGCGACGTCGGCGACGGCCACGAGCGGGGCCGGACGGTCCGCGGCGACGGTGTCGGTGAAGACCCCGTCGTGGCGGATCGAGTCGGCCTCCTCCAGCAGGTTCTCGAAGAAGGACGGGCAGGCCAGGGCGCGGTAGGCGACGCCGGAGCCGGCGATCAGGTCGTCCATGGCCAGGGAGGCGGTGGCCAGCCCGGCCCGGGCGGCGTGCGGGGTGCCGCGGCCGAGCGCGGAGACGCCGACGACATGGCGGACGCCGTGGTCGGCGAACGCCCGCGCGGCCGGGCGGGTGAAGCCGCTCCACACCTCGTCGGGCGTGGCCGAGGCGTCCGGCGGCACCAGCCAGAAGACGGCGTCGGCCCCGCTGAAGGCGCGCTCGACGGTCGCGGCGTCGCCGTGCGAGCCGGTGACCACCTCGACACGTCCGCGTACGGCCTCGGGGAGCCGGGCAGGGTCGCGGACCACGACGCGCAACTCCTCTCCGCGTGCGGGCGCTGCCTCGACCAGCAGCGACAGCAGCCGCCGGCCGATGTTCCCGGTGGGCGCGGTAATGACGATCATGAAAACCTCGCGGTCTGTATCGGGTCGGTACGCCCCTTCATCGTGCAAACGCCAACCGCACTGCCGCAATGGGAAGTTCGGCATCCCATCATTGCCCGGAACGCAATGATGCTGTTCAGTGGCCCAGTCGCGAGCGTCACGGGCGGGTCTTCAGGCCGTCCAGGGTGAGGTCGAGCAGGCGTTCCGCCTGCTGCCGGTGTTCGGGTCCCGCCGAGGTGAGCGCGATGCCTTCGAGCGCGGCGCCCATGTCGGTGGGGCTGATGTCGTCGCGGATCGCGCCGGCGGCGGCGCACGCGTCCATGAGGGTGCTCAGGGCGTCCCGGATCATTTCCCGGCTGTGGCCGTACGGGCTGTTCCCCGTCGCGGCGATGGCGCGCAGGGCGTCGATCATGCCGTACTTGGTGGTCACGTAGTCCAGGAAGAGGCGGGTCCAGGCGCGAAGGGCCTCCAGGGGCGGCTCCGTTGCCACGAGGGTGGGGGCCGCCTCGCACAGCTGGGCCACCTCGTTGCGGTAGACGGCCTCGACCAGTGCCTCGCGGGTGGGGAAGTTGCGGTACAGCGTGGCGCTGCCCACCTCCGCCTCCTTGGCGATGCGTTCGAGGTGGGCGTCGAGCCCCTCCGTCGCGAAGACGCGCACCGCGGCCCGGAGGATCTTCTCCCGGTTTCGCCGTGCGTCAGCCCGCAACGGCCGTCGTGCTCCCTCGGTCATGGGTGCTCGCCATCCCCTCTCGTCCCAGGCTCTCGATCTTGCTAAGTGGGGGCGTGCCCACTTAGCCTGAATGAAGTGGGGGCTTCCCCACTTCCACTGTAGGTCAGCGCCCGCACGAGAGGACCCGGCATGTCAATCGAGGGCAAGGTCATCGCAATCACGGGTGCCAGCAGCGGCATCGGAGAGGCCACAGCGGTCCACCTCGCCGAACGAGGGGCCCACCTGGTGCTCGGAGCCCGGCGGGAGGACCGCCTGAACGCGGTCGTGGACCGCATCACGGCGCGAGGCGGCTCGGCTGTCGGGCTCGTCGTCGACGTCACGCGCCGCGAGGACCTCAAGCGCCTCACCGATGCGGCGGTCGACCGCTTCGGCCGGCTCGACGTCCTGGTCTCCAACGCCGGCACCATGGCGGTCTCGCCGTTCGACGAGTTGCGCCAGGACGACTGGGACGCCATGGTCGCCACCCACATCACGGGCCTGCTCAACGGCATCGGGGCGGCGCTGCCCGTCTTCCGCCGGCAGCGCTCCGGACAGTTCGTCAACGTCGCGTCCACCGCGGCCTACGTCGTGAAGTCACCCCAAGCCGTCTACGCGGCCACCAAGACGGCGGTGAAGGTGCTGACCGAAGGGCTGCGGCAGGAGTCCGGCCCCGACCTGCGCGTCACCCTCGTCTCGCCGGGCTTCACCCACACGGAGGGCGTGGGCAAGGGGGCGAGCCGGGCAGCGGCGGCGTTGGCCCGGCAGCGCGACGAGATCGCCATGCCGCCTTCCGCCGTCGCCTCCGCCGTCGCTTATGCGATCGAGCAGCCCGACGGCGTCGACGTCAGCGAGATCGTCGTCCGCCCCACGGTGCAGGCGTGACGGCAGCCCCGACTCCGCTCTCCGCGGTGCCGAGGACTGCCGCCGGTTCTGCCCGACGGCCGTCACAGCAGCCGCTCCGCAAGGTAGCGCTGGAACTGCCACAACGGGCGTTCCAAATGGGAGAAGCGGCCGTTGGACGGAGCCGGGTGGGAGGCCAGGCCGCGCTGGACGCCGCGGACGGCCACGAGGTCCTCCTCCTGGATCCGCGCGATCCGGGCACGGATGACGTCCAGTTCCTCCGGGAAGCCGGGGGCGCTGCGCGCTCCGGGCGGGACCATGGCCGTGATCTGTGTGTCGTGGGTGGTGGGGCCGGTGGGCAGCCAGCGGATGCTGACCGCGCTGTCGGGCAGGACCGCCAGGACGAACTGCGGGAAGACACCGGCGATGAGCATGCCCGGCCGCCCCTCCCGATCGGACGGGGAAGCGTGCCTCCCGCGGCCGGTGCCGCCCTGCGCGGGGTCGGACAGCGGCGTGAACATCGTGAACCAGCGGCCGTCGCATTCGTCGACTTCGGTGTCCCGGCCCGGCAGTACGGGATCCAGGGTCGCCGCGTGCGTGCCCATGTGGTGGTAGTTCTCCGAACCGTTCTCCACCGCCACTTTCCAGTTGGCGGGTACGCCTTCCCAGGTCCGGGTGTGGACACCCACCCAGTCCGCGATGCCGTGACCGCTCAGCTGCCGGTCCAGCCCGCGCAGTGCGGGGGCCGCCGGTGCCGCGTCGGGGTCGAGGTTGAGCATGACGAAGCCGTTCCAGACCTCGACGCGGTACCCCGGGAGCCGGCAGCCGGCCCGGTCGAAGTCGACGCGCTGCATCAACGGCGCACCGGCGAGCTGCCCCGCGTAGTGGCCGTTCAGCCGGTAGGACCAGGTGTGGTACGGGCACGTCAGCCGTTTCAGGCAGCCGCGCTCGGGCGTGGTCTCCGGCGGCAGCAGGTCCATGAAGCGGTGGCGGCACACCCGGGACAGGGCGTGGAGCTCGCCCTCCTCGTCCCGGGTGATCACCAAGGGCGTGCCGAGGACGTCCAACCGCAGATAGCTCCCCGGCCGTGGAACGTCCTCGGCCCGTGCCACGCAGAGCCACTCCCGCCGGAAGATCCGCTCGACCTCCCATGCGTAGAACTCGGGGGAGGTGTAGGCGTGGGGTGGCAGCGTCCGGCCGCGTTCCAGCGGGAGCGTGGCCAGGCGCTGCAGCTCGGCGAGCGTCTCACGCAGGCCCGCGGGGGCGGTTACGGGGGCGGATACGGCGGATGCGGGGGCGGACGTGGGGGTGACGGCCCCCTCGGCGGTGGTGTGGTGGACGGTCATGGTGATCGGCCTCCTTTCCTTCCGGTGGTCAGGGGTGTCGAACCGAAGAGGGACAGGGCGTGCCGCCGCCCGTACCGGCGGCTGTAGGCGACGGTGGCGAGGAGGACGGCGCCCTGCAGCGTCAGCCCCTTGGCCCGGTTGAGTACCGGAACCGCCTCCACCGGCAGCAGCAGGGCGAGGAGCATTCCGGCAGCGCCGTCCAGCAGTTGGGCGCAGCCCCACAGCACCGTCAGCCGGGTCAGTCCGCTGCGCAGTGCCGGCGAGGCGTGCCAGGCCGCTTCCCGCGCGGCTGCGCTGGTGGGCGGCTGCCAGGACTGGCCGGCCTGGAAGGCGAAGGGCTTCGACACGAGGAGCGAGCCCAGGATCCACAGTCCGGCAGCCGCCCCGAGCCCGGCGTCCTTGACGAGGATGACCCGCGGACTGCCGGTGAGCAGCGACGTCACGACGCGCACGACCAGCATGCCGATCATGAACGCCTCGAAGCCGTTCACGTGGCGCCGCAGGGCGACCTCGAGGGTCATGCGCACCGCGGGGACCGCCCCGCTGAGTGTCAGTGCCAGCCACTGGCTGTACCCCTGTGACCGCAGAACGTAGAAAACGGCCAGCGGGAGCACCACGGCGACCAGGGTCGTGGTCCCCGCTGCCCGCCAGGTCAGCGTGGCCCGTGTTCCGGTAGGACCGTTCGGTGTTGCCATACCGAAAACCGTAGGGACCGGCGAGGACCACCGAATCGACATGGAGGGCGATATGCGCAGTACATCCTTTGATGTACTGGTTCGCCTCGCCCGCGAGCGCCCTCCGGCGCCCGCCCAGGGGCGGGACGCGACGAAGCAGGGATGCCCGAACGGCATCCCGGCTTCGTAGTCGACGGCGAGGAAAGCGGGGGGACTGGTAGTGGAGTGTTGAGAAGGAAGTCCGCCCATGGCCTCGCCGGGGGCCAACGCTACCAGTCAGGCCGGGATCAGTGCGCGCAGGTTTTCCGGCGTGATGACCAGCGAGTCCGGGTGCAGCCCTTCCGGGCGTTCCAGGCCGATGTACGTGACCGGGCCGTCCGGGACCCGGGGCTGCGTGCCGTCCCACCAGGTGGTGGTCGTGGCGCGGTCGGCCATCAGGTCGACGAGGTGTCGGACCGTCAGCTGGTCGCGTTCGACGATGCCGCGCACCAGCGTGGCGACCGACACCTGGTTCCCCTCGACCCGGTTGGCGTTCGGGTTGCCCTTCAGGTACAGGTGCAGCCACTTCGCGCGCCACCCGCCGTCGTCCCCGCGCAGGAACACCAGCGGCAGGGCGACCCTGCCCGTCCCCCGCAGCTCCGACTTCATGCGCACCGTACGCGGCTCGAAGGGGCGCCCCTGCTGCTCGGAGTCGCGCAGCATGAAGCCGAAGAACGACTCCGCGACCTCCTCGAAGCCCTCCCCGGAGTAGATGTTGACCTGCGGGACGATGAAGTCGCCGCGCACGGCGTCCAGGCGCAGGTTGATGAACTCCGAGGCGCCGTCGGGTGCGGGGGCGTCGGTGATGTCGCCGGAGTGTTCGCCCTCGAGGTCCTGCAGGGCCGTGTACGACAGCCAGGTGACGGTTTCGTACGACGTGTCCAGCATGAGGGCCGACAGGTCGAAGTCGGTGCTGCGCTGCGCCTGCCGCCAGTGGACGAAGAACCGCAGCAGCACCCCGTCGACGGGGGAGAGGGACCCGCGGGGGAGCACGCCGAGCCCGGCGGCCGTCGCCTTGCCGCTGAGCGGCAGCGCGACGTCGAGGACCGCGGGGTCGACCACCAGGTGGCCCGGCTCCGGGAGCCGGCGCCGCGTCTCCGCGTCCAGGGCCGCGACCAGCCGCTTGACGTCGGCTTCCGGCACCGGCGGGCGGGTGTCCGTGGCGACCCAGGCGCGGCCCCCGCGGTTGACGAAGACGCGGCGCCGCACCGCCTCCTGCGTCCGGTTGTGGAAGTGCTCGCGCACGGACAGCAGGACCCGGCCGGAGACCTGAGGGGCGGCCGCCTCGGCAGCGGCCGCGACCGCGTCGCGCTCCTCCTGCCCGGGGCAGGCGCGCAGCAGCCGGTCCAGGGAGCGCACCAGCCGGCCCGGGGCGGCGGCCGCCAGCAGCCGCGCCGCGCCCGTGACGTCGTCGGCGGCGAGCAGTTCCTCGACGCGGCTGTCGAGGGTCCGGGCCTCCTGCTCGCCGCGGGCGACGGCGAACACGTCGGCGGCGTGCGGCCAGCGCGGGTACTCGTGCGGGTGGAGCCGCTCACCGAGGCGCTTGAACGCCTCGCGGTGCGCGGCGACGTCCGCAAGCTTGGCGGGGGACGCGGCGACGACCGCGTCCAGGCCGGCGAGGAGGGCGCGGCGGACCGGCCGGGACGGCGAACGGAACCGGGTCGGCTCGGCGAGGGTCACGTCGCCGTCCGACAGGGCGCAGGCCAGGCGCAGGACGTCGGTGACGGTGTCCACCAGCAGGTCCGCGCCGCGGTCGAGGCGGGCGCGGTTGACGGCGGCGCGGTTCTCCCGGACCGGGATCTCCTCGGGCTGCGGGCCTTCGGCGCAGTGCGCGGCGAGCAGGGCGAGGTCGCGCAGGCCGTCCTCGCCCAGCGGCGTGGCACTGCCCGCCAGCGCCAGGTACAGGGCGGTGACCTCGTCGTCGGGGCTGCCGCCGGCGTGCAGGACGGTCATGCGGTCGCCGCCGGCGGCGATCAGCTCGTCGTGTGCGGCGAGCATCTCCTCGTACGTGTGCTGGTAGGCGCCGTACGTAGGGAGGGTCAGCAGGTCGAGCACACCGGACCGGAGCTGGTCGAGGGTGCCCGCCCGGAAGGCGTCGTCGTCGAGCGCCGCACGGATGCACTGCATCCAGAAGTCGAGCGTGTCCGGCACGTTGGCCGGGAAGTCGACGAAGTACACGTTGTGCGCGACGTGGTCGCCGACCATCGCGCGCACCGTGTCCAGCGTGCGCGCCGAGGTCTCCAGGACGACCTCCTCGGCCAGACCCGAGAGGCGCTCCAGCAGCTCCGCCGAGAGCTTGAAGCCCACGGACATCAGCGCGGCGTCGAACTGCCGCGCCGCGGCGCCGCCCTGGCCTGCGGGACCGGAGGGGGCGGGGAGGCGGTGGGTGTGCCGGATGACCAGGGATTCAAGGGGATGGGACATCCACGAATGGTCCCAGACCACGCCGAACGGCCGCACCCCCGTTTTCGAACGCCGAGGCGGGCCGGCGCAGCCGCCACCCGCCCGCCCGCGTCCCGGGTCCGGCCGCGCCGCCGCCCTACCGGCTCACGGGATGTGCTCGATCCGCTTCCCGTCCAGGAGGTACACCGGCAGGTGCGGATGGTCCGTCGCGACCGGGAACCCGTTCTCGTGCGCCACTGCCGCGATCGCCAGGGGGCCCAGCGCCACGCGGGCGCGCGGGGCCTGCGACGGGCCCCAGTAGCCCGCGTGCTCCGTGACCGCCTCGGCCAGCGCCTGCGCGAAGGCGTCCCGGTCGCCCGTGACCAGGCGGTGGAAGAGCGCGACCGGCTGGTAGTCGATCCCGTTCACGAAGTCCTTCGGGGCACGGGCGATCTGCTCCGGCATCGACGTCCGGATCGTGGCGACCAGCTTCTCCACGACCTCGTCCATGTTCCGCCGCGCGAAGTACGTCTGCAGGGTGTCGATCCAGTGCAGCACGTACTCGTCGACCGAGTCGTCCTCCCGCAGCCGCTCCATCGGCACTCCGCACAGCCGGTCGATCCGCTCCTCCTGGCGGCACACCACCGCCAGGTAGAACGCGTCGAGCCAGGCCCGCGCGTCCGCCGGGGGAGAGGCCGGGAGGGCGGGCAGCCGGGTCACCAGGTCCTCGCCCAGGTAGCACTCCATCGGCTCCGCGACGCCGGTGAACAGCGCGCAGCCGAGCTGCACGGCGGTGGCCCATGCGTCCCAGGTGGTGACGCGCGACGCCTTCGGGTCGTCGGCGCAGCGTGCATGGGCCAGGGCGAGGGCCGCGGCGAAGGCGTCGCCCAGCCCCGACGGGTCCCGCACGACCTCCTCCAGCGCCCCGGCCGCGGCCCGTTCGAGCCCGTCCGCGTCGGAAGGGGTCCGCGCCGCAGGACCGGTGGTCGTCCGCCCGGCGCGGTCCAGGCGGACCAGGCCCTTCATCAGGCCGAGCAGGGGCGGCTCCGGCCGCAGGGAGAAGGTGCGGGTGTTCTCGTCGATGACCGTGAGGGAGGTCAGGCCGCCCCGGTGCCACCAGTAGACCCGGGGGGAGAGGGCGCCCGGCCCGTCCTGGTGGGCCCGGAGGGCGTACGCGGCGAGGTCGTTGAGGGCGTCGACGACGGTGCCGTCGACGATCGGGTGGTACGCCAGCAGGTGCCGGGTCGGTACGACGACCAGCGCGCCCGCCTCCGGCAGCGTCTCACCGGTCAGCCGCCGGACCGTCTCGGCCAGGAACAGGGCACGGCTCGCGACGAACGGGGAATCGCCGTAGAGGGAGTGCAGCGTCGCCCGCCCCTCGAGCGGCACCTCCTCGTAGGTGACCGGCACGTCCATCAGGTTCTCGTAGGCCGCCCCTCCCAGGGCTTCCAGCCCGGCGCGCTCGACATCGGCGTCGGTCAGGATCCGCACGCTGTCCGGCCCGTCGAGGGCGTATGCGAACACCAGCCCCTCCGCCACCACCCGCGCGTAGCGCATGCGGTCCACCAGCTCCGGCGTGAGGGAGTCGACCGGCAGCAGCCGGGCGTGCGCGCCCCGCAACAACTCCTCGGCGCTCTCACCGCCGCGGCCCGCCCGCCGCAGTACGTCGAAGTGCGCGCCCGCCGCACCGGGCGACAGGGCCGGGGCGAAGGCGCCGTCCGGGGTGCCGGGGGTTTGGTCTCGTTCCATCTTCACGACCCTACGACGCACCACTGACAGGATGATCACTAGGGCAGACCCACCAGGCCCCAACCGCGGCGGGCAGCCTCCGTGGTCACGTCGCCCCATTCACGCAGCAGCGCGGTGAAGTCCTCGAAGGTGTCCGGGCGGCCCGCCCAGCCCGCGCACTCGGCCGCGAACGGCGCGCGCAACGCCTCGAGGTGGGGCTCGACCTGCTTCCAGGCACGGGCCTTGGCTCCGGCTGCCTCCGGCGAGCAGACCAGGAGCAGGTGTGGACGCCAGGGGTCGGTGACCGGCGGGAAGAACCCCCCGCCGCCGGTCAGTGCGGGATCGTCCGCGGGATCCGCGTCCCAGATCAGGCCGCCGAGAAGGGTGTCCATCGGCTCCCGCACGGATGCGTCGACCAGACGGCGTACGTCTTCCCATGCCTCGCCCGCGCGGGCGTGCGGGCGGTAGACGCCGGTGGTGGTGAAGAAGTCGTACTCGGCGCACCATGCCACCACCGGCTCCGGGGGCCACTGCCAGCCACCGGACCGCTCGTAGCCCAGGTGGCCGTCGGCGAGCTCCTGCGGCCAGGTCGCGTCTTGGAGTGCTTCGATCCGGTCATCGACGGGGACGTTGCCCAACTGTTCCCAGTCCGCCATGAACAAGGAGAGATCCAAACCCATCACCGCAGCATAGGCAGCCCCGGACAGCACCGACGTCGACGGCCTGACCGCCGTGTTGGGGGCCGTCTGCTACCTAGCGGGCAGTCGGCTGCGCCTCGACGATGGGGGTCAGGCCGTCGAGGAGCGCCTTGAGGCCGAAGGCGAAGAGCGCGTCGAGGTTCAGGTCGTAGCCGTCCTCGAAGGCTCCGACCACCCTGCTGAAGTTCGGGAAGCGGCCGGATTCCATCAACTCCCGGAGGACCGGGGCGCGGCTGTCCATCCACTGCTCCTCCGACTGGCCCGTGGCGGCTTCGGCGTGCGCTTCCGTCTCCAGGTGCGCCGCCAGGCCCTGGACATGGCTGTAGAGCAGGACGTGAATGTCGAACAAGGCGGTCGGGGCGAGGCCACGGCCGTCGAGGGCGCCCAGGACCCACTCGCCGTGGACCATCAGATTCGGTACGAGCAACGGGCGCGTGAGGGAGCCGAGCTGGGCCAGCCACGGGTGCTTCCGGTACAGGCTCCACAGGGTGCGGGCACCCAGCTCGATGCGGGCACGCCAATCCTCGGGTGCGTCCGCGGGGTAGGTCCCCTCGCCGAACGCGGCGTCGGCCATGTGCAGGACGAGGTCCTCCTTGCTCGCCACATACCGGTAGGTCGACATCACCGGGACGCCGAGCCGGGCCGCGACGCCGCGCATGGAGAGCGCCGAGAGCCCTTCGGCATCGGCGATCTCGACGGCGGTACGGACGATCCGGTCGCGGCTCAGCTCCTGCTCGGGACCGGAACGGGGAACGGAAGCCCGCGGGGCCGCGCCGGAGCCGGCAGGGGCGGGGACGGCTCCGGCCACGACCGTGCCGATCCGGGGCCGGGACTCCACGAGCCCCTCCAGACGCAGGGTCGTCAGGACCTTGGTGGCGGTGGCGAGGGCGACGCCCCACTCCCGCGCGATCTGCCGGGTCGAGGGAACCCGGTCCCCGGGGGCGAGTTCCCCGTCCGCGATGCGCCGACGGATCGCGGTGACGATCCGCAGGTAGGGCGGATCACCAGCTGCGTATGTGGTCTTCGTCACGTCCTGCCACTCCCTGGTCCTGTACTAGTGCAGAGGGTATCAGCGGCGTCGTCGTCCGGAAGGGTCTCTGCTCTAGTACAGGGCTGCGATCGGGCCATTTGAAGGGGCTGCAGGTGCGGCGTACGTTGCAGAACGCGTACACCGTACAGAGCGCTGGAGGAGCCTCTCATGAAGAACGTACTCGTGTCCGGCGGCGGCATCGCGGGATCCGTCCTCGCCTACTGGCTGCGCCGCCGCGGCTTCGCGCCCACGGTCGTCGAACGCGCCCCGGGCCGACGCCCCGGCGGGCAGGCGGTGGACATCCGCGGTGTCGCGCTCGAAGTCGTGGAGCAGATGGGCCTGCTGGGGAAGGCGCAGCGCGCGCGGACCCGGATGCGCGGCATGTCGGTCCTGGATCCCGACGGCCACGAGGTCGACCGTTCCACCGAGGCGACCTTCAGCAGCGGCCGGCTCGACAGCGAAGACATCGAAGTGCTGCGCGAGGACCTGGTGGAGATGGTGTACGAGCACACGCGCGCCGGTGTCGAGTACCTCTTCGGCGACAGCATCACCGCACTCGACGAGGACGAGACCGGCGTGCGCGTCGACTTCGCGCACGGGCCGTCCCGCACCTTCGACCTCGTGGTGGGGGCCGACGGCCTCCACTCCACCGTACGACGCCTGGCCTTCGGTCCGGAGGAGCGTTTCGCCCACCACCTGGGCAGCTACCTCTCGGTGTTCAGCGCGGAGAACTTCCTCGCCCTGGACGACTGGCAGCTGTGGCTGCGGGACGGTGACGCGGGCTTCGGCATCATGCCCGTGCGCGGCAACACCGAACTGCGGATCGCCTTCGGCTTCGAGTCCGCCCCTCTCCCGGACGGCCTCCGCGACCGCGACGCCCTCCGGCAGCTCGTCGTGGACAGGCTCGCGTCGATGGGGTGGGAAGGGGCCCGCCTGGCCGAGGCCGCCCGGAAGGCGCCCGACTTCTACTGCGACGCCATGGCCCAGATCCGCATGGACCACTGGTCACGGGGGCGGGTGACGCTGCTCGGAGACGCCGGCTACTGTCCGTCCCCGCTCTCGGGGCAGGGCACGAGCCTGGCCCTCGTCGGCGCCCACGTGCTGGCCGACTGCCTGGCCCGAGCAGCCGGCGACCACCACGTCGCCTATGCCCGCTACGAGCGTCGGATGCGCCCGTTCGTGACCCTCAACCAGGCCCTGGCCACCGAGAATCCCGGGGGACCGGCCTCGGAGGAATCCGTCGCGCACGCCAAGAACGCACTCTCCCTGCACGGCTGACGCCGCGGTCGACGGAGCGCAGCGGGCGGCCGGCACCGTCCTCGGGGATCCGGTCCGGCGTTGGACCTTTGCCTCCCCTCCCCCCGGAGCCGCCAGGGCTGTGGCCAGGGCGTTGCGGTGCGTGAGCTGTACAGTGCCACGCTATGAGTGCGTGGAGACCTCGATCCCGATCGCCGGAACCGTCCGGGCGGAGCCACTGCCCCCCTCGCAGCGCCGAGACGGGCAGCGGCGTCCGACTGGCAGCCCTGGACGGCGTCCGGATCGTCGCCGCGCTCTCCGTCCTCTGCTACCACTACCTCGCCCTGGAGAGCGCCTGGGGGCAGCCGGCCGCCACCGTCTTCCCCATGGCGAGCAAGTGCGCCGCGTACGGCTGGCTCGGCGTCGAGCTGTTCTTCACCGTCAGCGGGTTCGTGATCTGCATGAGCGCCTGGGGCCGCACGGCGGGAGAGTTCGCGGTCTCCCGCATCTCCCGCCTCTTCCCCGCCTACTGGGCGGCCGTGGCCTTCACGGCCACGGTGCTGTTCGCCTGGCCGGAGGTGCGCGGCGTCAAGGCGTTCAGCGACGTCGTGGTGAACCTGTCCATGCTCCAGGGCGGCATGAAGGTGCCGAACATCGACGACGCGTACTGGACCCTCTTCGTCGAGCTGAAGTTCTACGTGCTGTTCGCGCTCGTCATCCTGCGCGGCGTGACCTACCGCAACTGCGTCGTCTTCTGCGGGGTCTGGACCCTCGCCGGCATCGTGGCGCCCACGGCCGACAACGGCCTGCTGTCCTTCTTCGCGATACCGTCGTTCTCGCCGTACTTCATCGCCGGCATAGCCTTCTACCTGATGCGCCGGTTCGGGCCCAACCCCGTCCTGTGGACCATCGCCGGGCTCCAGTTCCTCCTCGCGCAGAGCTACGTCCAGAGCCGCACGATCAGCAACCTGGGGCGTACCGCCGCCTTCGAGCTGCCCGCCTGGCCGGCGCACACGATCATCGCCTGCGGGTTCCTCGTCATGGCCGGCATCGCCCTCGGCGCCTTCGACCGCGTCCAGTGGCGCTGGCTGCCGCACGCCGGAGCGGTCACCTACCCGCTCTACCTCATCCACATGATGGCCGGGCTGACGCTCATCCACCACTTCCGTCACGCCGTCGCACCCGCACCGCTCGTGCTGGGCGTGACCACGTTCATGGCCCTGCTCGCCTGGCTCATCCACCGCCTGGTCGAACGCCCCCTGGGCCGGCTGCTGCGCACCGGTCTGCGCCGCGGCGTGGAGGACATCCGCAGGGGCACCCCGCGCCGGGCGGCGCTCCCCGCGATCCCGGCGCAGCCGCCCGCCCCCGGAACGGAACGCATCCCCGCAGCCCGCTGACCGCCCCGCGCAGCCGGCTCGTCGACGCCCCACCTGCTTCCTCAGGCTGCCGCATCCGGTGCGGCCGGGCCGCCCGTCGGGCGGGCGGCCATGCGGGGGAGGAGTTCCTCGACCGTCGTGTTCAGATGGAGCTGGAGCAGGCGGTGGGGGAAGAAGTAGCCGCTGTCCGTCCGGTGGAGGAGGACGCGCTGCTCCGCCGCGTCCAGGAAACGGCGGTAGCGGTACGGAGTGTGGCCCCGAAAGGCCAGGACCGCCCGGATCGCCCAGTGGCGTACGACGGCCAGGCCGCCGAACCGGAAGCCCCGGACCACGGCGAACAGCACGCCGAGCAGGGCCGCGACGAAGCCGGCCCGGCGCAGTCCGTCGTCGGGTGCGGCCAGACCGATCAGCACCAGCAGGCCGAGGCCGCTCGCGGCCAGCCCCGCGAACCCGTGGACCAGGCAGAAGCGGACCGAGCGGTGGACGCCGTCGTTGGGGCGGGGGCGGCGGTCCCGCAGCGAGGGCTCGAACTGGTTGCCGACGACGTAGATCGTGCCGAGGAACAGGGACGCGACCGGGGCGATCCACGAGGGCTCCGGGCAGAGCAGGTGGACGACGTATCCGAGCAGGAAGATGAGCGCGACCCACATGAACACGGAGAGCGCGCCACGGGCGAGGAGCTGCCTGGCCGGCGTCGAGTAGACCATCCGCTCCCTCACCCGCCAGGTCCACCGCATCTGCTCCACCGGCCGGAAGACGTCGCCGAAGGAGGCCTCCATCTGCGTGAACGTGACCCACATGTAGGCGAGGTCCACCAGCCAGCATCCGGGTGACAGCAGGTCGGCCTCCGCCACGTAGAGCAGCCAGAACAGGATGAGCATCGTCGTGGGCCAGTTGGCCATGACGGGGATGACGATCCCTCCGCGCCTCCTCCCGCTGCGCCGCTCCGCACGACTGCCGTTCTCCTCGCCGTCCTTCTCGCCGGTCTTCCACAGGTACTTCTCCGACTGGTACGCCTGCGCGGCGATGTTCGCCGTCATGGCCAGGGCGAGGGCCCCGGCGTCGCGCACGCTCGTGTGCACCAGGCCGGCCCGGACGGCCACCGCCAGCCACAGCACGGGCAGCCCCAGCGCCAGGGCCGCCATGGTGACGGTCGGGACGATCCGCGGGAGGATCCCCTCGGCGCGGGACAGCCAGCTCAGGTCCAGCCGGTCCAGGTACAGCACGTGCTCGCGGCGCTCGGTGAGGGTGCGGGCCAGCGAGGTGAGGTGGGTGAGGGTCCGCTCGGGGGCGTCGTCCGGCCGCGGTCGGTCCCGCAGCAGGCACTCCCGGGTGTACGCGTCGAAGATCCGGCCGCGGCGCTGGTCGAGGGTGCCCGGTGCGCGGAAGTCGTCCGCCGGCCTGTTGCGGTAGGCGAGGCGGATGAAGGCGAGCATCATCGGCGACTGGAACAGCGGCCACAGGTCCGGATTCCCCTTCAGTGCGGCGTGCACGTCCGCGAGGGCCTCCCGGTCGGCGGCGAGGAAGTCCTGGACGTCCTGCCGGCTGGGCGGCTGGATCTCGACGTAGCGCAGTGCCCGGATGTCCTGGGCGAGGCGGCGCAGGTCGGCCTCGTCGGTGCGGCAGCCGACGGCGAGGCCCGGGCAGGAGCGGCGCAGCCGCCGCAGCTCGGCGACGCACTTGCGCCGGTCCTGCTCCGGCACCTCGTCCAGGCCGTCCAGCACCGGGAGCAGCCGGTGCTCGCCCAACCAGGTCCGCGCCAGCATCCTCGAGACACCGTGGTACTGCTCGTTGACGGCGGCGACCAGCCAGTCCTCTAGGGACTCGCCGCGGTACGTGTCCAGCCGCAGGTAGACCGGGATGTACGGGGGTTCCCGGTCGGCGGGGCCGTCCAGCACCTCCGCGGCCAGCCGGTGGGCGAGCCGGGCGAGCTGGGTGGTCTTGCCCATGCCCGGTCTGCCCAGCACCACCAGTTCGTCGGTGTCCTCGTAGAGCGCGCGGATGCTGGTCACCGGGGTCGGCACCGGTACGGGCTCGGGCCGCCGGACCTTCCTGCCCCGGCGGCCGCGCACGAAGTGCTCGGGCTTCGGTGCCGGCTTCGTGAGGACGGCGAAGCGCGGGGTGAGGTAGTGGTGGGCCTCGGCCCGCTCGATGTCCTCGGCCGTCCGGTCCCGGACCTGTTTGACCAGCCTTCGGTGCAGGCGTATCGCGTACGTGTCACGGCGGGCGCGCACCGGCCAGGTGACGGCCGCGACCACCCACGTCACGACCGCCTGCAACAGCCGGCGCAGGGGGTAGCGGCGCAGGTCCCCGTCCGGGGCGGGCGCCGTCGCGGGCGCACCGGACGCCGGGCCGCTGTCCTCGACCCCGGGAAGCGGCGGATGGGGCTGCTGCTCCTCGTGGTCAGGGTCCTGCTGCTCCGTGGTCGAGGTCTGTTCCGCCCAGGCCTTGTGCCACCGCGGCTCCCACTCGGCGGGATCCCCGCCCAGGGCCGTGACGATGGACAGGAACGGCTGCAGTAGGGGGCGTCTCTTGCCGGAGAAGGATTCGGAGACGTAGGGCGGGCTGAGGTGGGCGGCCTTGGCCAGTGCGGTGACCGTGGGGCGGGCGGCCGGGGCCAGTCCCTCGTAGAGCTCGTCGTGGACCCGGCGCATCAGCGCCGCCCAGGGCCGCAACTCCGGTGCGGCCGCAGCCGGATCCGGGCGCTGTGGGCCGTGTGGCCGGAATCGGCCGCGCTCTGCCATCCGCTCTCAGCGGGGTGCGGTGAGCCGTAGAACGGTGGTTGTCAGGGCATGCCACGGCCTTCGCCGCGCACCGCGCGAAGGCTGCCGTGGCCATCCCGGCACGACACATCCTGGCCAGCGGAGCACCGTCTTGTACGGCCAACCGCCAGGTTCGGGAACTCCGTTACGTTCGAGGAGTCCGTGCATGAACGATCCACGCCTGCTCCCCGCCCTCGGCGGCCTCGCGACGGCTGGGCTGGGGGTGCTGGCCGAGGCCCCCTGGTGGCTCGTCGTGACCCTGGCCTTCGCCGCGCTCCTGGTCCTGCGGGCCGAGGCACTCGTCAACGCCGGCAACGAAGCGCGCCGCGGGCTGCACGAGGGGCGGCTGCTGGGCGCGGTGCCCCGTCGGCAGGCCCTGGACTACCTGAGGGAGGTCAGGCAGGCCCAAGCCGGCTCACCGCCCCCGCAGCCCGATCCGCCCCGTCCGCCCGGTCCGGACACGGGCGGCCCGGAGCAGGGATGACCAGGAGGATCATGTGACGACTAGGGCTAGTCTGCGACGATGGAACGCTCGACCGACGTGCCCGAGAGCTACGCCGCCCGGTGCGCAGATCGGGCCCAGGTGAACGACTACGACGGTTTCTCCGCCGCGTACGCGGCGGAGAACGAGGACGACCTCGTGAACGGGTACGACGAGCGGCCCGCGATGCTGGCCCTCGCCGGAGACGTGGCCGGCCGCCAGATCATGGACGCCGGTTGCGGCGCGGGCCCCTGTCCGCTGCACTGCGCGACCGCGGTGCGGTCGTGACCGGCATCGACGCCAGTGCCGAAATGGTGGCGTCGGTCAGGCGCCGGCTGGGTGACGACGTGGCACTGCACGTTGCCGACCTGTGCGACCCGCTGCCGTTCGCCGACGCCGCGTTCGACGACGTGGTCGCGTCGCTCGTGCTGCACTACATGGAGGACTGGGGGCCGACGCTGGCCGAGTTGCGGCGCGTACTCGGGCCCGGCGGCCGGCTGATCGCGTCGGTGGACCACCCCTTCGTGGCCTACGCGATCCAGGAGCCTCGACCCGACTACTTCGCGAACACCAGCTACATGTTCGACTGGACGTTCGACTGGCGGTCCGTCCCGATGCGGTTCTGGCGCAAGCCGCTGCACGAGATGAACGGTGCCTTCACCTCCGCCGGTTTCCGACTCGCCGCCATCAGCGAGCCGCAACCCGATCCGGTCGCCCGTGAGCTGTTCCCCGACGACTTCCATGACCTTGCGAGCAGCAGGTCGGCAGCCGACACCCATGCCTGGGTGCCGGGTTCGCCCGTCGTGGAGCCGGCCGTGACGGCGACCACGTACTGCCCGCCCGGTTCCAGGACCGCGTACCGGGCCGGGTCCTCGGAGGAGTAGCCGCCCGGACCGCCGCCGCGCCGCACGCTCTGGGTGAGCGGCAGCGGGCCGGGGAAGCTGCCCCTGACGACGTCCAGGACCTTCACATCGGTGGTCAGGTCAGGAACGCGTCGGCAAGGCGCGCGGTGCGGGCGGCCGTCCCCGTCGGACACGACACCCCACCACACGACGCGACGGACGCCGAGCGGGTGGTGATCCGTCCGCCGCTGCCGGTTCCGGCGTGGCTGGAGGGCCGGGGCGGGCACCGGCGGCTACGGTCACTGCGCGAGGACCCGTACGCCGGGCTGCCCCAACCCGACGAACGGGGCAGCGGAGGAGGGGCGGGCTGAAGTGGGCCCGCAGCGCCCCGGAAGTGCCCCCAGAGGGCGAATGCGCAGGCGAGAGCCCGTTCGCCCGACCGTACCCGCCCCGTCACCCTCCGGTCCACACCACGTGGGCGGCTCCGGTTTTCCGGCCCCGCGTGCCGAGTCGCCCGAACGGTCCCGGGCGGGACAGCATGGAGTGAGGGCGGCCGGCGGGACGTCCTCGCGAGGAGGAGGCGACACAGACAGTGACCAGTCATCGCTTTGCGTTCTGCGGGGCTGAGCTTGCCGCCGTCTACGTGGTCGCCGAGCAGGACAGGGAACTGCACCTGGCCGAGCTGACCGGAAACTACCGCGTCCTCTACGGGCTGCCCGCGGTCCTCGCCGTGGCCGGCCACTCGCCCGCCGCCAACGCCTTCCGCTCGGGCCGCCCGCTGTGGCTGAACCCGAAGGAACTCGCGATGTTCATCGAGGAGGACCCCCACTTCGTCCCCACCCGCAACCGGGAGGGCGAGCCCCAGTCGCCGGCCAGGATCTCCCTGGGCGCGCTGCCCCTGGGGCACGGCGACCAGGAGCTCGGGTGCCTGGTCGTGGCCGGCGCGGTCGGCGACGGCTTCAGCCCTGACGACCGCAGCCTCCTGGAGCTGTACGCCGACCAGGTGGCTGCCGGACTCGAGGCGGTCGCCGCACGCCATGCCGGCCGCAAAGCCCCTCAGGCGCACGTGGGGCAGTCGCTGGTGCCCCACCACGGCGGCGCGTTCATCCTCGAACTGAGCACCGGCCGCATGGAGGCCCACGCGCACGTGCTGGAGCTGCTCGGTCTGCCCGCCGACCAGTTCGACGGGCGGGTGGAGACCCTGCTCGCCTGCGCCGTCCCCGATGACATGCCCGCGCTGATGGCGATCGTGGAGCCGGACCGGCTGGACGCCTCCGGACAGCAGCTCGCGTTCCGCATCCGCCGCCCGAACGGCGAGCTGCGCTGGCTGGGGCTGCGCTGCCGCGTGGAGGTGGACGCCGACGGCAAACCGCAGCGCGTCCTGGGCGTCGTGGCCGACGCCACCTACCTGCGGCCCAGCGCCGACGAGGTCTCCCTCGTGCAGCGGCTGTCGGCCACGCTGGCGGGAGCGGCCACCATCCGGGAGGTCAGCCGACTCGTGGTCGCCGCCCTGCGCGAGCCGCTCGGCGCATCCCGGGTCGCGGTCGGCGAAATGGAGCCCGAGCGGCTCATCGTCACCGCCCTCGAACCTCCGGAACCCGACGCCTGGCCCGAGGTCTGGCGCTCGCAATGGCGGTCCGAGTGGCCCGACGTGTCGCTCGGCGACCTCTCCACCCTGCAGAGCGCGGTGCGCGCGGGGCACATGAGCCTGTGGCCGCCGGGTGCGGACCTGGAGCCCGGACTGCAGGGCGTCGGGCCAGGTGGTCTTGCGGTGGTGCCCCTGCCCGCCGAAGGCCGGATGGTCGGGGTGTGCCTGGTGGGGTGGGACGCGGAGCACCGGTTCGGACCGGAGGAGCGGTCGCTGCTGACCGTGATCGCGGGGCTGGCGGGCCAGGCGCTGGTACGCGCCCACGCACTGGACGCGGGCCACGAACTCGCCACCATGCTCCAGCGCAGTCTGCTGCCCCGCACGCTCCCGGAACTGCCGGGCGGGGTCGCCGTCGCCCGCTACCTGCCCGCGACGGCGGGACTGGAGGTCGGCGGCGACTGGTACGACGTCATCCCGCTCCGTGACGGCCACGTGGCGTTCGTCATCGGGGACGTCCAGGGGCACAGCGCTGCAGCCGCCACCATCATGGGCCAGATGCGTACGGCCGTCAGGGCCTACGCGGTGGAGGGCCACCCGCCGGACGTGGTGGTCGCGCGGGCCAACCGGCTGCTCGTCGGCATGGAGACCGACCTCTTCGCCACCTGCGCGTACGTGGACCTCGACATGGAGGAGGGCATCGCCAGGGTCGTACGGGCCGGCCACCTGCCACCGCTGGTGCGCCATCCCGACGGCGTCGCCGAGGAGATGGCGGTCGAGGGCGGGCCCCCACTGGGCGTGCTCGCGGACGCCGAATTCCCCATGACCGAGACGGGGGTGGCCCCCGGAACCCTGCTCGTCCTCCTGACGGACGGCCTGGTCGAGTCCGCCAGACTGCCCCTGGAGGAAGGCATGCGGAGGGTGTGCGACGTGCTCGCCGGCGCCGACCCGGTGGGTGCGGGAGGCGTGGCCGACGAACTGGTCGTCGGTATGGGGCGGCGCGACGACGACGTGGCGCTGCTCCTGCTGCGCTACGACGGCACCGCGGGTCGGCCGAAGCGGACCCACTGGACGGTGTGGCGACTGCCCAAGGCGGTCATGCACGCGCGCCGCTTCACCACGCGCACCCTGCGGTCCTGGGGCGTGGTGGAGGAACTCGACGCGGTACTTCTGGTCGTCTCCGAGCTCGTCACCAACGCCATCGCGCACACCCAGGGCGAGGTGGGGATGGACCTGACCCTGTCGGCGGACCGGCTGCGGGTCGCCGTGAACGACGCGTCGCCGCGCAGCCCCGTCAGACCGGTGTCGGTGAGCTGGGAGTCGACCGGCGGCCGCGGGCTGCTCATCGTCGAGGCGACGGCGATGGCCTGGGGCTCGGTACCGCTGAGCGGCGGCAAGCAGGTGTGGGCCGAGATCCCCCTGCACCGCGCGGACGCCTGACGCCCCGGGCAGGACCCGCCGGGCCGCGGCCCGGACCGAGCCCCCGCACCTCGCGCAGCGGCGGACGGCGCGGTCATCCCGCAACGGAGCCGTCCTCGCCGGCCTCCCGTTCCCCGGAAGTACCGTGCGCTCACAGGGGAATCCGTTCCGGTTGCGGGCCGGGATGCGCTGTAGGAATGTGGTGGGTGAAGGGCCTGGGGGCTGCCGATCAGCTGGTCACAGCGCGGGAGCCGAACCCCGGCCCGGTGCACGGACGGCCCTGCCAAACTTGGCGCTCTCCGAGCCACGCCTGTCGTGTCGGCGTCAGGGTCGGCCCCCACGGAACTACTCGTACGCCAATGAGCAGGTGGTCCCATGTCCACGTGCATGTCCCACATGCCCCGCATCTCCGGCAGGTCCCGCATCCTCGTCGTCACGTCCTCGATCGTCACCGCGGTTCTGGTCGGAGGCCTCCTGACGGCCGGTCCGGCCTCGGCAGCGCCCCCGGTCGGCGCGGTGTCCTTCAGCGGTAAGGTCACCTGCAAGAACGCGTTCCCGGCTCCCAACAACTCCGTCCCCACCCGGGTATCACTGGACAGCAACGAGGACGATGCGTCGGGTCCCACCAACAACCCCACCAACCGCAGGGCGACGTTCGGTCCCATCAGCCTGGACGCCCCGTTGGACTCGCCGTTCAGCCTCACGGCCGACGTCACGTGCAAGGCACCGGGGAAGAAGGCCCAAACGTTCAGCAGGACGATCCCGCTGGACAACCTCACCGAAGGGGATACGGTCCCGCTGAACATCAAGTAGGCGCCCGCACCACGCACCACGCATCACGCATCACACACCGCTGCGCACCGCTCCGTAGGACCGCCGGTCTGACGGAGCGTCTGCGTCTTCCTGCGCCCGGACGACGGCCCCGATGTAACGCACGACGGGGCTCCGACCAAGTACAGGGTGGAGGGGGCCGACCGAGCCCCCCCGCACAGGGGAGGAAATCGGGTGCGCAGCCCACGACACGAGACCGGTCCACCGGATCTCACGACGCCCGAGGGATTCGCGGCGTTCTACGAGGAACACGTCGACGCCGTCCTCGGCTTCGTCACCCGCCGGGTCGCCGACGCCCACCTGGCGGCGGACCTGACGGCGGACATCTTCCTCGCGGCGATGGGATCGGCGGGCAGCTACCGGCACCGCAGGGGAGCGACGGTCGCCTGGCTGTTCGGGATCGCCCGCAACGTCCTGGCAGGCTACGCCCGCGGCCGGGAGCGTGAGAGCGGGGCGCTGGCGCGGCTCAGCGGACGCAGGCTGCTCGACGACGAGGACGTGGCCGCGCTGGAGGAACGGATCGACGCCCAAAGGGCGTTCCGGGCCGTGGCCGAGCGACACGCGGCGCTGTCCGAGCCCCTGCGGGCCGCGCTCGACCTGGTCGTGATCGACGAGCTCACCCCGGCCGAGGCCGCGCAGGCCCTCGGCGTCACCCAGGCGACGGTACGGGTCCGCCTGCACCGAGCCCGCCGCGCGCTGCGCACACCGGTCCCCGCGAACACGCCCGAGCTGGAGGCGATCCGATGAGCAGCAGGCCCCGCGCGTTCGAGGAGCGGCTGAAGGCGGCGTTGCTGGCCCGGCTCCCGGAGGTGGCGCCGGCTCCCGCCTCCACCCGTGTCCGCCGCTACGGCATCCCGCTCGCCGTGGGCGTCGCGACGGCCGCCGTCGCCGCCGTGATGGCTCTGCCGGGGAGTACCCACAACGGCACCCGGCCGGCCGACGGCCCGGCCAAGGCGCCCGAGATCAGGAAGGACCCGGACGGCGCGTTGCGGTTCCGGATGCCGGAGCCGGGCGAGATCCCGGCGCTCGTGGACGCGTTGAAGAACCGGGGAGTCCCGGCGGTGCTGGTCCCCAAGCGGCCTCCGTCGCAGTGCTCCGAACTCGGCGGCGGCTACCGAGGTCCGCAGGCCGACCGCGATGCGGAGCTGCTCCAGAACTCCGCCGACGGCTTCGACTTCAAGGTCGACGCGAAGACGGTGCCGCCCGGCTACTCGCTCACGTTCGACTGGGCGGACTACTACCCGCTGGGCGAGAAGGGGATCAGCTTCGGCGTGATCGAGACCTCGAAGGTCCCGTCCTGCGCGGTCGACCGCTCGGAAGGCCTGGAGGAGCTGCTGAAATCGGGCACCGGCGCCCCCACGGGTGAGCCCGCCGGCACGATCCGGATTCCCATGCCCACGGCCGACGAACTGCCCGAAGTGGTCCGCAGGCTCCAGGCGCAGGGGGTCGCTGTCGTCGTGACGGAGAACAAGCCCAAGGCGGAGTGCCCGCATCCGGGCGGCGGGTACCGCGGTCCCCAGGCCGACCCCGAGGCCGAGTTGTACAGCGGTGGTGGCCGGGGGGAGAGCATCCTGAAGATCAACTCGAAGACGGTGCCTCCGGGGTACACCCTCGTGTTCTTGAAGCCGACGAGCCCGTCGAGCCATGCCCCGCAGGTCGGGGCCGGCGTGAAGGAGACCTCGAAGGTCACGCCATGCGAGATCGACTACTCGCTGAGCGGCAAGTAACGCGCAACAGGGCTCGTCGGGCGCCGGTTCCGGCACCCCGACGAGCCCCCTTGGGAATCACCGGGCACTCTGACGACCGGACGGGCCAGAGGCTCGGCCTGCCCCATATGGAGGCCGCCCCCGGAAGTCGAACTTCACTCCCGTAGCCAGAGCTTGAAAGTAGTTGCGCAGTTCGGTCCCTTCGGTACCTGTTCGGAGCATACGAACCTCACTGACCTGCGCATTTAACAAGGGCTGAAAGAGGCCGAGCCGGCACCGGTTCGACTCTCAGCCCCTGTTGCGCTGGCGTCGGAAGCGAGGTCTCCCGCTCGCGGGGCCCCTCGCGTCAGGCTCCTGGTTGGACCGGGCCGATGACGGTGCCGAGGGCCACCTCGAAGCGGCCTTCGGCAACGGAGGCGCCCGGGATCTCGCCGCCGGGGGCCGCGGAGGGTGAACGACGCCTCGTCCGCCGGAGTGCCGTGACCCTGGTCGGGGACCTGGATGTCGAAGTCACGGATCACGGTGCGCGGGCCGGTTACTTGACGGGGACGGCGTCCTTCGGGGAGGTGTGCCAGTTGGTGACGATCGGGCGGTCGACCGTGATGGTGCCGACCGGCAGGGAGACGGGGTTGGGGTCGTTGTTGCCGATGGCGACGATGATGCTGTCCAGTTCCTTGCCGCCGTTCTCCTTGGTGGTCTTCGGGTTCACCCCGGCGTAGGCGGCCGTGCTCCCGCTCAGCTTGATCTGCTGGCCGGCGGACTGCTCCGCGGGGCCCGCAGCGGTGCCGTCGGAACCGAACGCCACGGTCGGCAGCGCGGCGGGCAGATAGCAGGTGATCCCGGGCTTCGCCTTCGCGGTGATCAGGATGTATCCGCCGGCCTGGCTCTCGGACTTGGTGCTCCAGGCGATGTCGTTGGCGCCGCAGGTCTGCCCGACCGCCTTGCCGTTGCCGGAGCCGGCCCCTTCCGGGGTCCCCTTGCCCGTCGCGGCGGAGCCCTTGCCGTTGCTGCCCTGGCCGGCGTCCGCCGTCGACGAGCCGGCCGGGGTGCCCGTCTTGCCGGCCGGAGCGGTGGCGGAAGAGCCCGGCGCGGCCCCGGTGTCCGTGGCCCCGTCCGAGTTCTGGCACGCCGTCATCAGCATGGCGCCGCCGATGAGGGCTGCGGAGACGAGAAAAGCCTTGCGACGGTTGCCGGACATGAAAGAGCCCCTTGGTGGTCACTGGACGAGGCCGAAGCGGTTTCGGCTCCTCGGCGCTTACTCGATCACTATGAGGGGGCTGTGGGCCGAGCGGCTCCGGACGTCTTCGTTCCAGGACACCGCTGTCGCAGACCGGTGACATGATCACGAAACGGCCCGAGGTGCCCGACCACGAGGTCGGGTTCATGTCCCTGCGTAGCCCGCACACGGCCGCGTTCCATGGCCGGGCACGAGCCGCGCGCGTGTCTGTGGCGGGGTCAGGGTGCGGTCGGCGGTGGTCGGCGGTGGTCGGCGGTGGTCGGCGGCCGGGACCTGGGCCGTCGTCCGGCGCCGGAGAACGCGGAGTCGTCGGACCCCGGACGCGTCTCGGACTCAGACCACCAGGGGCGGGCGGCGGGCCAGCAAGTGGGCGTCGAGGAAGCCCCGCTCGGAGGCCGGATCGTGGAGCAGCCGGGCGAACGTGACGAGGCCGGCCCCGGCCAGCAACTCGGCGAAACGGTCCACCGGCCAGCTGTATGCGGGCGTCACCTTGTGGTCGAAGCGGACCGGCTCCGGTCCGTCGGTCGCGAAGAACGAGACCAGGAGCAGGCCTCCGGGAGCCAGGACACGTACCTGCTCGGCGAGCAGCGCGGGCAATTCCCCCGGCGGGGTGTGGATCATCGAGTAGTGGGCCAGCACCCCGCCGAGCGCGCCGTCGCCGACCGGCAGGGCCTCCATGCGGGCTTCGTCGAACCGCAGCGCCGGATGGACCCGCCGGGCGTGGTCGACCATGGCGGGGGAGAGGTCGAGCCCGAAGGCGTCCAGCCCGAGCTCGTGCAGCATGGCCGTCAGATGTCCGGGGCCGCATCCGACGTCGGCTGCCCGCGGGTTCCCCGCCCCACGTACCAGCTCGGCGAAGGTGCCGATCATGTTCCGCGTGAACGGCCGCGTCTCCAACCGATCAGCGAACATCGAGGCATACAGCTCGACGACCCCGTCGTAGGCCGCCCTCGTCTCGTCCTGGTGTTCCGCCACGGGAAGGAAGCTAACACCCGCGCCGTTCACTACGCTGCCGCGATGACCGCGCAACCGCCCCCGCCGCTGACCCTCGAAACCGCCGGGGACCTCCAGCGCATGCTCCCGGCCGAGATCGGGCCGGGTCTCAGCGAGCGGGAACTCGACGCGGTCGAGGCACGGTTCGGCTTCAGTTTTTCGGCGGACCACCGGGTCTTCCTCGCCGCCGGGCTCCCGCACGGCTCACGATCCTGGCCCGACTGGCGCAACGGCGACCCCGAGGACCTGGCCGGGCGGCTCTCCCAACCGGTCGGGGGTGTGCTCTTCGACGTCGAGCGCAACGGCTTCTGGCACCCCTCCTGGAGTCCGAGGCCCGGACAGAAAACCGAGGCGCTGCGGATCGCACGGTCCGAGTTGGCGACCGTACCGCAGCTGGTCCCCGTATACAGCCACCGTTACCTGCCCGGCAGAGCAGGCGAATACGGCCACCCCGTGCTGTCCGTCCATCAGACCGACGTCGTCATCTACGGGAACGACCTCGCCGACTACGTGCGGCACGAGTTCACGGGCAGTGTTGCCAGCGGTCTCCCGGCCCGCGCGACAGTCGATTTCTGGTCGTACTGTGTCCACGGCGGCCCCGGCACCGACGTCACCCTGCCCACCCCGCACACCTCCTACGCCGTCAGCACTCAGGAGGCTGTCGAGTACCTGCGGATGCTTGCGCTGGAGCGCCTGATCGGCCGACGGCACCACCCGCACCAACTGATCGAGGCAGGGCTCACCGCACTGGCCCTCGACGTCGAGACGGAGTCGCTTCCACTGCTCGCAGGCCTGTCACGCAGTGAGCAGGAGAGCGCTTATGCGCTCTTCGACCGGGTACTGGCCGAACTCGGCCTACCCGTGAGCCTCCCCGTCGACGACAACGACACCGGCCTCCCCTGGGAGGCGGCACGCTGGGAGCTCGTGCGCTGGTGGCTCCGGCTGATCGTGAACGGGAGTCTGGCCCCCGGGGCCGGCGCTGACGTGATCACGTACGAGGGCTGGGACGCACTGGCCCGGCCACAGTCGCTTCGGCCCCTGGCCGACGAGGTCGCCGCGTACAACGACTCGGTGGAGATCCGGCGCGGGACACACGCGCAAGCGATCACCAGGGAGGCCGAACGGCTGCTCGCCGGTCCGTGGCCTCCGCTGGACTGACCGGTGGCGGTGAGGCCGGGCGGCGGCGGGGGTGCCGCCGCCGCGCAGGACGGCCGTGTCGCCCCGGCCCAGAGAATCCCCGGCCATGGCGGCCGGGGACCTTCACCCACCAGATCACGTTGCAGCCGACGGGCGACGCCCGCGCGGACACCGCTGACCTCCCTCCGGCGCCCGCCCGGCATCCCGAAGCCCTCGACGGGGCGACCAGGGCCGGTGACGATTCACAGCCAGCCGCGGTGGGCGGCCTTGATCCCGGCCTCGAACCGGCTGCTCGCGCCCAGGCGTTCCATGATCGAGGACATGTGGCGCCCCACGGTGCGGGAGGAGATGCCGAGGCGTTGGCCGGCCGCGTCGTCGGTGAGGCCGGAGCCGAGCAGGCGCAGCAGTTCGCGCTCGGTGGCGGTGAGGCCGGTGCCGGGGTCCTCCGGTCTGGTGGCGCCGAGCGGGACGGCCGCACTCCAGGACTGCTCGAAGAGGTCCAGCAGCGCGGCCAGGATGCCGGGTTCGGTCACGTACAGCGCGCCCTTGCGGTTGTCCGCCGGGTCGATCGGGACGAGCGCCTGGGCACGGTCGACCACCACCATGCGCGGCGGGATCGAGGGGGCGGTGCGGACCTCGCCGCCGTGGCTGAGCAGCCAGTGGGCGTACGTGGCGACGTACGGCTGGTTCCGTGTGGCGTCCTGGTAGAGCGTTCGCATCGTGATGCCGCGGGCGAACGCCTCGGCGTCAGCGGGCCGGCTGGCGGCGAGGTCCTCGGGGCGCTGCTCGCCGGGCTGACTGGAGAGGACCTCGGCGGTGGCGCTGTGGCCCATCCGTTCGAGGCGGCCGTGGATGGCATCCATGCCGAGCAGGCGCTCACCGTGGGTCGTACGGTGTTCGGCGCGGTCGGCGATCATGCGCGTGACGGCAGCCCGTGACGCCGCCAACTGGGCCTGACGTGAGGCTAGTTCGGCCTCCTGGGCGGAGAGCATGTCGGCCAGGCCGATGTCGGGGCTGACCGCGCGCATCTCCCCGGGTCGCTCGGCGGAGGCCCGGACGAGAGTGAGCCGGCCCAGTTCGTCGAGGTGGTCGTGTACGTCGGCCGGGCTCAGGCCGCACCAGGACGCGATCTCGTCCACGCCGTACGCGGGATGGTCGAGCATCGCCTGGTACACGGCTGCGCCCCCGGCCGTCAGGCCCATTACTTCCAGCATGTCATCCCCCCGAATCACAGGCCGCGGTCGAGCGGCCGCTCGCATCCAAACAGTTCTCCGATGCTCGGTTCAAGATCCAATTGAGGGTGTCCGTGGTGATGCGCGGCATACGGGAGGGCGAATATTGACATGTGCACGACATGATGTCCGGATCCTGTCAGGCCGGTTGGCGACATCCGGAAGCCCTTCCGGCGGTCCCGACGGGTGGCGAAACTATTGATCGCCGCCAGGGAAACAACACCGGACGGCAGCCGAACGAAGCGTCAACCGCGGGACGCCCGGGCCGGCTCAGCACCCCTCTCCGACCAGCAGACAAGGACCCCCACCATGATCCGGACCCGCATCGCCCAGGCCGCCGCGGCTACCGCCGTCTCCCTCACCGCGCTCCTGATCGCCCCGACCGTCGCCTCGGCCACCACCACCGCCACCACCGCCACGACCAACGGGACGGTGCTCGCCACGGCCACCGGGTCGTCCAACACCCTCGGCTGGGGCAGTGGCCCCTCCTCCAACACCCTCGGCTGGGGCAGCTGAGCACGCGATGGACATCGTCTACGCCAGCCTGAAACGCCGACACACCGATGCGGCAGCCGGGGCGAGCGAGGTGGCGGAGGCCGTGGACGCCCTGTGGGCGCACGCCGAACCCGCCGACGGACTCCAGCACGCCAGCGCACAGCCCGCCCGCGACCGGATCGACTTCCTGCTCTACTTGCTCAGCACGGACCCGGCCGACCAGCCCGACGCCGTCGGACGCGCCCACGGCCTGATCTCCCGCTGCCAGCGCACCTCGCCCCTGCTCCGTCGGCAGTACCTGCCGCCGGAACCGCCGGGGCCCCTGGACCGAACCGCGGGCTGACCGCGGCATCCGCCGCCCACCCTCACCTCTCACCGCGCGAAAGGTGCCCGCGCCCCGGGCCGTACGGCTCGCCACTCGCCGCGCCGCGCCGCACCACACCGCCCACGCCCCGCGCCGCCCCGCGCCGCACCGCCCTGCGCCGCACACCGCAGTGCCGCACACCGCACCGCACCTCCGGCCGGGCCCACCATCGCCCGCCGGCACCCGAACTTCCCGCTGCCCCGCCCCCCGGCCGAACCACGCCCATGTCCGGCCCGGCCCGGCGCGTGCCCGCAGCGTGACCACGTCCTTCCCGTCACACCTTGGAGCACTCATGTCCCGCGTCCGTACCCGCCTCGCCTCCTCCGCGACCGCCGTCGCACTCGCCGCCTCCGGCCTCGGCCTCCTGGCCGTCCCCAGCGCCCACGCGGCCACGCTCGGCGATTCGATCGCCGCGACGGCACTGGGCCAGCTAGGCCGCAACGCCTGCGGAAACGGAGCCGCCGGCTACTACGCCTCCGGCACGAACCAGAGCTCCAGCTGCTACAACGGCTCCAGAACCCACGCGTGGTGCGCGGACTTCGCCGGCTGGGTCTGGGCGCAGAACGGCGTCAAGAACCTCGGCAGCCTGAACGACCTCGCCAACAGCTTCAAGACCTACGCGGACAAGAACCAGGGCGGGCTGTCCGGCACCCCGCACGTCGGTGACGCCGTCTTCTTCCACCCGACGTCCTTCAGCGGCACGGACTACGACCACGTCGCGATCGTCACCGCGGTCAACGGCGACGGCACCATCAGCTGGACCGGCGGAAACCAGGGCGGCTACCCGGGCAAGGTCAGCACCAACAGCGCGTCGGGCCGGGTCGGCACGGTCGTGTGGCAGAGCGGCGGCTACAACGTCAGCATCCGCGGCTACGCCAGCCCGGTCGGCGCCGCCACCACGCCGTCGCCCGTCGCCGACCCCGTCGCCCCGCAGGTCACGGACGCCGCGCCGGCCACCGTGTACAACCCCGACAACGGCACCGCCGAGGTCTTCGCGATCGGCACCGACGGCGTGCTGTCCCACGCCTACAGCACGAACGGCGGCCAGTGGAGCGACTGGTACCCGATCGACTCGTCGTTCCGCTTCACCGGTAAGCCGACGGCCGTCTACAACCCGACGAACAAGACCACCGAGGTCTTCGCCATCGGCACCGACGGCGTGCTGTCCCACGCCTACAGCACCAACAGCGGCCAGTGGAGCTCCTGGAGCACCATGGACCCCGGCTACCACTTCACCGGCTCGCCGTCCGCCGTCTACAACCCGTCGGTGAACGCGGTGGAACTGTTCGCGATCGGCACCGACGCCAAGCTCAACCACAAGTACTACGCGAACGGCACCTGGTCGGCCTGGAACACCATGGGCAACTGGACCTTCATCGGCTCCCCCACCGCCCTCTACGAAACCGACAACGGCACCGCCGAGGTCTTCGCGATCGGCACCGACGGCGTGCTGTCCCACTCGTACAGCACCAACGGCGCCCAGTGGAGTGACTTCGCCACGCTGGACCCGAGCTACCGCTTCACCGGCACCCCGGCCGTCGTCTACAACCCGAGCAACAAGACGGCGGAGGTGTTCGCGGTCGGCGCCGCCGACGGCGTCATGTCGCACGCCTACAGCACCAGCGGCGGCCAGTGGAGCGGCTGGACCACCCTCGACACGGGTTACAAGTTCGCCGGCGTCCCGTCGGCGGTCTACAACTCCACCACCAAGGCCGTGGAGCTGTTCGGCACCGGCACCGACGGCATCGTCAACCACAAGTACTACATGGGCGGGGCCTGGTCGAACTGGGAGGCGCTCGGCAACTGGAAGTTCGCCGGCACGCCGGTGGCCCTCAACGAGCCGAACACCAACTCCGCCGAGGTCTTCGGCATCGGCCAGAACGGCGTGATCTCGCACTCGTACACCAGCGCCGGTAGCCCGTTCAGCAGCTGGTACACCCTGGGCACCTGGAAGTTCAACACCCACTGACCCAGGCCGATCCGTCCGCGGCGGCCGGGCCTACCGGGACCCGGCCGCCGCGGACGGCCGCCCCCCGTTCCGGCCTGCGGCCACCTGCCGCCCCCACGAGCTTCCCGAGGACGTTCCCGATGACCCGCACCCCCTCCCTCGCCCGTACCCGTATGGCCACCACCATCGGCGCTCTCGGCCTGGCCGTGGCAGCGGCCATGCTCGGTGCCGGCCCGGCGACCGCCGCCTCGGTGACCACCTGGGACAAGGTGGCCCAGTGCGAGAGCACCGGGAACTGGTCGATCAACACCCGCAACGGCTACTACGGCGGCCTGCAGATCAGCCTGAGCAACTGGAAGTACTACGGAGGCACCGCGTACGCGGCCCGCCCCGACCTCGCGACCAAGCAGCAGCAGATCCTGATAGCGGAGAAGGTCCTGGCCGACCAGGGGACCGGGGCGTGGACCTGCAGCCCGGGTACCGGTCTGGCCACCGACCACGCCAACCCGTATCCGGACGCGACCCCCACCCCGGCTCCGACCCCGACGACGGCCCCCTCGTCGGCGGCGGCCCCCGTCGTCTACAACCCGGACACCAGGACGGCCGAGGTCTTCGCGGTCGGTGCGGACGGTGTGATCTCGCACAGCTACAGCGTCGACGGTGGCGCGTGGTCGGAGTGGTCGACGCTGGACTCTTCGTTCCGTTTCTCGGGTGCGCCGTCGGTCGTCTACAACCCGGTGAACAAGGTGACCGAGGTGTTCGCGACGGGTAAGGACGGCGTGATCTCGCACAACTACCTGTTCAACGGTGGTCGGTGGAGTGGCTGGTCGACGCTGGACCCGTCGTTCCGTTTCTCGGGCAGCCCGGCGGCGGTGTACAACGCGTCGACGAACGCGATCGAGCTGTTCGGTACGGGTACGGACGGCGTGCTGAACCACACGTACAACCTCGGCGCCGGCTCCTGGCAGGGCTGGACCCCGCTCGGCACATGGAAGTTCGCTCGTACCCCCACCGCCGTCTACAACCCGGACACCAGGACGGCCGAGGTCTTCGGGATCGGCGCGGACGGTGTGATCTCGCACAGCTACAGCGTCGACGGTGGCGCGTGGTCGGAGTGGTCGACGCTGGACTCTTCGTTCCGTTTCTCGGGTGCGCCGTCGGTCGTCTACAACCCGGTGAACAAGGTGACCGAGGTGTTCGCGACGGGTAAGGACGGCGTGATCTCGCACAACTACCTGTTCAACGGTGGTCGGTGGAGTGGCTGGTCGACGCTGGACCCGTCGTTCCGTTTCTCGGGCAGCCCGGCGGCGGTGTACAACGCCTCGACGAACGCGATCGAGCTGTTCGGCACCGGTACCGACGGCGTGCTGAACCACACGTACAACCTCGGCGCCGGCTCCTGGCAGGGCTGGACCCCGCTCGGCACGTACCGCTTCGCCGGCAACCCCACGGCCGTCTACGAGTCCGGCACGAACGCCGCCGAGGTCTTCGGCATCGGGGCCGACGGCCTGATCTCCCACGCGTACAGCGCCAACGGCGGCAGCTGGAGCAACTGGACCACGCTCGGCACCTGGAAGTTCAAGACCACCTGACCGAAGCAGCAAGGAACGCGTACCGCCCCGTGGCCGCATCGGCCCCGGGGCGGTACGGGATTCAGAGCGTCGTGATCAGGCCCCCGTCAATGGTGTGGTCGGAACCAGTGGCGTTGCCCGCCCGGTCGGAGGCCAGCAGCACGACGAGGTCGGCGACCTCCTCGGCGCGCGTGAAGCGCCCGGTGACGAGCCGGGCGGCGGTCCTCGCGACGACGTCGTCCGGGGTGTTCCCCGACGCCGTCGCGAGCGTGGCGGCCACGCCCCGGTCCCCGAGCCAGAGGTCCGTCTCGACCGGGCCGGGGCTGACGGTGTTGACGCGTACGCCGCGCGGCCCGAACTCCTTGGACAGCGCCTTCGAGAAGTTGGTGAGCGCGGCCTTCGCCGCGCAGTAGTCGATCACCCCGGGGTCGGGCAGGAAGGCGTTGACCGAGCTGACGTTGACGATGGACGCCGCCCCGCGCTCGACGAGGTGCGGCAGGGCGGCGCGGGCGGTACGGACGGCCGTGAGGAAGTTGATGGTCAGGCCCCAGCTCCAGTCCTCGTCGGTGACCGACAGGAAGCCGCCCAGCCGCGGGCTGACGGCGCCGACGTTGTTGACGAGGATGTCGAGCCCACCGAACGCCTCGACCGCTTCCCGTACCGTGCGCTCCGGTCCGTCCGGGGTGGTCAGGTCGACCGCGACGGGCCGGACCCGCCCGCCGGCCGCCAGTTCGGTCAGCGGGCCGCCCACCGTACGCGCGGCGGCGACCACCCGGGCGCCCTCGTCGGCCAGCGCCCGGGTGATCGCCAGGCCGATGCCCTTGCTCGCTCCGGTGACCACCGCCACCTTGTCCGTGAGATGCAGATCCACGCGGTGCTCCTCGTCGCGATGAGGACCGGGACCCGGCCGCCCGGCCCCGACCACCGAGTGTGCGGGAACACGGCCCCCCGACCGACCTGACAGGGCCACGACGTCAGGCAGGTGGCCCAGCAGCCCGGAGCCCCGTGCCATCGACCGGACTTCGGCTCGCTCGGCGTGCCGACCAGATCGGCGACGACGGTGAAGATCATCGACGGCGCAAAGGCACACTATTACTATGACTTGGATCGATTTCGTAGTGAATGCGGATCTGCGGTCGCACTATGACGAGGTTCCGGACCTGACGGGTGTTCGACTGCGGTCGGTGCATCTGGACGGCTGGGATCCGACCGTCACGTTGCGGCTTGACCTGCCGAGATTTCCCGATCACTGGCAGGGCGGCGGCCCGGGCGACACCATGCAGTGCCACATCCAGTTCTACATGGTCCAGGACTTCCTCATGGAAGGGTGGCGGCCACCGGTCACGGCGGACATCGCACTGCGTGCACTGCCCGAACACCGGCTGGCAGTGGACGTGACAGCCCCTGAAACCAGGGTTTCGTTCACGTCGAACGCGTCGCTCAAGGCAGGCAGGCTCAGCGTCTTCACGCGCGACGCGGATGGCGGCGACAGCGGTCGGCATCATTTCGCCCGGCCCCTCGACACCAAGCTCTACCCGACAGTCCCTCCGACGTACGTCAACACCTTCTATGAGCGTGTGTGAAATGACGGACTCACTTGACTGGCCGGAGCTGCGTGCCTTGTACGGCGCGGCGGTACCTGATCTGAACACCTGCCACTTCTTCTACCTGCACATCGACGAGCGCGACACCTCGGTGACCTTCGGCTTCGAGACCCAGCAGCTTCCCCAGCACCCGAAGCCGGAGTGGGCGGAGAAGACGTACAACACGCTGCGCTTCTGGATCGAGTTCACCGGTGTGGCAGACCTCCGACTGCGTGGCATCCAGGCGGAGGCGGAGCGCTCAGTCCACATCACCGGCGGCAACACACCCGGCTCCCTGCACGTCTCGGTGTGCAGCGGTACCCGCGCCATGGCCTTCACCGCCGCCGCTTCCCAGGTCTCACATACCCGGGTCTACCTGCAGGGACCGGTGTAGCGGCGCTGCTTCGGTACTGGCGTGCTGGCCGCCCCTGCGCGGGACAGCCAGCCGCCTCCGAGCCCGGTGAGCCAGGATGTCGTTGCGCGGTGCGGACGCCGGTGCGCTCACCTCGGAGGCAACCGCACCCGGCCACCCTCCGAGCGGGATCTCCTCCGGACTCCGCAGTGCGAGGCCGCGGAACCGCCGTTTGATCGAGGTGTCCGGACGCGTCACGGATCGCCCGCTTCACGGGTCTGGCCGCCCCGGCGTGTCGCCGCCCGGCGTGCCGCCGGGGGAAGGAGGGCGTGGGCACCATCGCGAAGCGACCGCGCACTTGAGGCCCGTGTCGCGCATGAAGATTTCATGAGAGGCCCAACCCGGTACGCGAACTGATCATCTTCTTCGCCGAGTCCGTCACCACCCCCCTCCGAGGTGACGGCTCGTGAGCGAGGAGGTTCGCATCCCCATGAGGCTGCCCCACAAACGCCGCGCGGATCGCACCGGTAGTCCGGACGACATCGGAAGCCAGGAGCAGGCGGAAGGCTCGAAGCGCACACGGCGCCGTGCCGGCCGAGCGAAGAGCCACAGGAGAGCCTCCCGCAAGGCCCGTCGCCGCCTCGTCGACTTCCCCAGGCGCGGCCGGCGGGGCTGGCGGCGCTGGATGCCCTCCTGGAAACTGACCTCCGGCTTGTTCCTGCTCTGCGCCGGCGCACTCGCCGGCCTCTTCGTCGCCGTCTACAGGCAGGTCGAGATCCCGGACCCCCACGACTCCGCGCGCCGGCAGGCCACCGTCTACTACTGGGCGGACGGCAGCCGGATGGTGAGCGTCGGCGACGTGAACCGGCAGGACGTGAAGCTCTCCGAGGTACCCGAGTTCGTCCAGCACGCCGTCATCGCGGCGGAGAACGCGGACTTCTACCGGGACGCGGGCGTTTCCGTGACGGGCATCGGCCGCGCCGCCGTCAACATCGTCAAGGGCGAGGAGACCCAGGGCGGCTCGACGATCACCCAGCAGTACGTGAAGAACACCTATCTGAGCCAGGACCAGACCGTCCAGCGGAAGATCAAGGAACTCTTCCTCTCCCTGAAGGTCAGCAACCAGCGACCCAAGGCGGAGATACTCGAGGGGTACCTCAACACCTCTTGGTTCGGCCGCGACGCGTACGGCGTCCAGGCGGCCTCGTACGCGTACTACGGCATCCCCGCCAAGGACCTGAACCCCAGTCAGGGCGCCCTGCTGGCCGCTGTCCTCAAGGGCGCGGAGAGCTTCGACCCCTCCCTCAGCGCCGAGAACCACGAACGCGCCGAGGACCGCTGGAGCTGGATCCTGGACCGTCAGGTCGACACGGGGTCGATGAGCGCCGAGGAACGCGCGAAGTACACGGAATTCCCCGAGCCGAAGCTTCCCGTCAAACCGACCAGCCAGGCCGGGCAGATCGGCTACCTCGTCGACATCGCCAACAAGTACCTCAAGGGCCGCGGGATCACGGGCAAGGATCTCGCCAGCGGCGGCTACACCATCCACACCACCTTCGAGAAGGACAAGGTGCTCGCGCTGACCAAGGCCGTCGAGCAGGTACGTGCGGAACGGCTGGACCCGACGAAGCGCCCGGACGACGAACACGTGCAGGTCGGAGCCGCCTCGATACGCCCCAAGGACGGGGCGATCGTCGCGGTCCACGGCGGATCCGACGCGATCGAACACTTCACCAACAACGCGGACACCTCCGGCGTCCCGGCGGCCTCGGCGTTCAAACCCTTCGTGTACGCCGCCGCTCTGGAGAAGGACCTCGAAGACAAGGAGCGCTCCGCCGAGGGTACAGACCGGGACCCCCTGAAACCCACGCCGGTGTCGGCGCCCATGGCATCGATGAACCTCCACTCGGCCCTGGTGGCCTCCGACCACACGCCGTTCGTGGAGATCGGCAAGAAGGTCGGGCTGACGAAGGTCCGAGAGCTCGCGGTCGCGTCGGGACTGCGCGAGGACAGCATGGCCAAGCTGGAACCGACCTTCTCCATCGGTACCTCCACCCCCAGCGCCGTCCGGCTGGCCAGCGCCTACACGACCTTCGTCAACCAGGGCCGGGCCACGGAGCCCTACTCGGTGTCCAAGGTCGAGCGGAACGGCGTTGCGGTGGACGGCCTGGGGCGACCCAAACCGCGGCGGGCGATGAGCTCCGAGGCAGCGTCGATCGTCGGCGCGGCGCTCCGTCAGGTGAGCGGGAGTGCCGTCGGACCGCTGAAGGACCAGCCGACCGCCCCGTCCTGGGCGGGCAGGACCGGTCCGAACGACCGCATGAACTCGGCGTGGTTCATCGGCGCGACGCCGGACCTGAGCACTTCGGTGGCGATGTTCCGTACGAAGCCCGACGTCCCACAACTGCTGCCCATGCAGGGTGTGGGCGGCCCGGATTCCGAGCGGGGCAGTGCCCTCCCGCCGCTGATCTGGAAGGCGTACAACGAGGCGGTGGCGCCCGCGCCGCCGTCCCCGGCGGACGGTCCCCGGAACCGCCCGTGACGCTCGTCACAACTCGCGCCCGTAACGGGCATGGAAGACCCCACCTGGGGCTCCTCCGAGAGGGGGAGCCCCGGGCTCGGCAAGCACGACTCCGCGGCGCCCCGGTGGTCGGGTCAGTACGGCCGGGCCCGCTTCGCGAAGGCCGGCGACAGCTCGTGCTGCAAGGCGCTCGGGAAGGCGACGGTGTTCGGGTCACCGTCCGAGACGTACCGGCTCTTGCCGGCAGCGAGCTTGTCCAGCCAGCGCGACGAACCGAACTCGGCGTCCTCGTCATCGGGTCCGGCCGAGCGGATCCGGGGGATCGCGCCGGGTGCGAAGGCCTTCGCGAACGGCGAGACCGACGGGTTGGCGCCCACGAGGTACACCCCGTCGTACCGGTAGCCCGTTCCGCGCGTGGCGAGCCCGGCCGGCTCGGGCATGGCGCCGAAGGGCAGGGCGAGCGAAGTGACCCGCGTCCCGGGCGCGGCCTTCTCGATCGCCTCCTGGCCGGCCGAGATCGCCCTCGTGGCGTCCGCCCGGTCCAGGGAGCGCAGGTTCTCGTGGCCGCCGGTGTGGTTGGCGACCTCGTGCCCGTGCTGCTTCAGCCAGGTCAGGGCCTTGGCGGAGCCCGTGGCCGAGAAGGCGTCCGCGTTGACGAAGAAGGTCGCCACCGGCTTGAAGGCGGGGTACTTCTTCGCGGTCTCCGCCAGAACGGCGATGGCGGTGTCCTTCGCCGGGCCGCCGTCCGGGCCGAGGCGCACCTGGCTGTTGGTCGAGTCGTCGAAGGTCAGGACCACGGGGTGCGTGCCCGCCGGGATGTCGATGCGGCCCGTCTGGAAGTCCCGTGCCGTCACCGGCACGTAGTCCTCCCGGGCGAGGCGCTCCAACTCGGCCCGGAAGTCGGCCGGGGTGCGGTCGTAGACGCTGGCCGGCTTCTCGCTGAGCTGGTGGTACATCAGCACCGGCACCTGGCCGAGCTCGTTGGCGCCGACTTCCGCCGGGCCCTTCGCGGTGACGGGGCCGGCCGCCGCCGATGACGCGGCCGCACGGCCTCGCCCCGCGGTCGGTGACGGCCCCGTGGAACAGCCGGTGACGAGCAGGGCGGCGGCGCCGGCCAGGGCGCCGAGCGGGACGAGCGGGTGGCGCATCAGAAGCCCCTCCAAGGCGATGTGTCGCGCCATGACTACCTGCGACGGGAGCCCGCATATCGCACTGTCGCCTGCATGGCGTAGCCGCCGCGCCGGAACCGGTCGAGGCCGTTCGTATGAAATATGACCGCAGCAAGGCGACTGGCACACGCAGCGGCAATGAATGGAGGCACATCCGGCCCATGCCCACGGCGCGAAGGACCTCAAGATGTTCCCCACACGCAAGTCGCACTCCAGTTCCCCCCTCCGCCCCCGGCGCCCGGGCCGTCGGCGCGCCCTCATGGCGACGACCGGAGCGGTCGCGCTGGCCGGAGCGGGCGTCGGCGTCTGGACGTTCCTCGCGCCGGGTCCGGACATCCAGGGCGTGAGCGACGGCGTGGTCCTCGACGGGCGCGCGGCCGCACGGGTCAGTGCCTACCTCCCCGCCGACGAGTCCGTCGGCAGGAACGAGCTGCGCGTCACCCTGGACGGTGCGGCGGTCCCCGTCAGAGCCGACGGCGCCCGCATGAAACTCGCCCTTCCGCGCCTCAAGGAAGGCCGGCACACCCTGGTGGTGGCCGGCAGCGGCAGCCTCCCCTTCGCCTCGTACCGCAAGGTCGTGGGCTTCACCGTCGATGCCACGGCCCCCGAGCTGAAGGTGGCCGACCCCCAGATCAAGAACGCCGCCCCCGTGACCATCGCCGGCAGCGCCTCCACCGACGCCCGAGTGAGCGTCAACGGAAAGAACGTCCCCGTCGACAAGGCCGGGGCCTTCAAGGTCACCGTGCCGAAGGGCACACCGCTCGTCACGATCACCGCGGTGGACCGTGCCGGAAACACCACCACCAAGGACGTGTCCGCCCGGGGACGCCGCCCCATGATCCGGGCCGCGCACATCACGGCCATCGGCTGGGGCGACGACAGACTGCGCGGCGACATCCTCGCCCTGGTCCGCAGCGGCAAGCTCAACGCCGTCGAACTGGACGTGAAGGACGAGGACGGCGAGGTCGGGTACGCGTCCCAGGTGCCGCTGGCCCGCCAGATCGGCGCGGCCAAGGGCTACTACGACGCCCGCAAGGCGATCGCCGAGATCCACGCCGCCGGCGCCCAGGCCATCGGCCGCATCGTGGCCTTCCGCGACCCCAAGCTCGCCTCGGCCTCCTGGAAGTCCGACAAGCAGGACCGGCTCGTGCTCACCCCGGACGGAGAACCCTACGACGGCGGCCACTACGGAGCCCTGTCCTTCACGAACTTCGCCAACCCCACGGTCCGCAAGTACAACCAGGACCTCGCCGTCGAAGCAGCCCGGCTCGGCTTCGACGACATCCTCTACGACTACGTGCGCCGACCGGACGGCCCACTGACGGACATGCGCTTCCCGGGCATCGGCACCGCCACGCCCGAGCAGTCCGTCACCTCGTTCGTCGCGGACACCCGGACGGCGCTGCGCCCCCACGCCAAGTACCTCGGCGTCTCGGTCTTCGGTATCGCCGCGACCCGCCCCACCGAGATCGCCCAGGACATCGGCTCGCTGGTCAAGGTCACCGACTACATCGCACCGATGGTCTACCCGTCCCACTGGGGGCCGGGGGAGTACGGCGTCGCACAGCCGGACACCGCCCCGTACGCGATCGTGCAGCGTTCGCTCGCCGACTTCGCCCGCCAGGCGAAGGGCACGCAGACCGAAATCGTCCCGTGGCTGCAGGACTTCTCGATGGGCAGCACCTACGGGCCGGCGGAGGTGGCCGAACAGATCAAGGCCGCGGCAGCGAACAAGATGAACTCCTTCATCCTCTGGAACGCCGGCGCCCGCTACCAGGGCGCGGCACTTCAGAAGATCACCACGCGCTGACGCGGCCGGCGGTACCTCGCGCACTGGACCCCGCCCGGCCCATGCCGCCGGCGGGGCTCCGTGGTGTGGGGAGGGGAGGGGTGGGGTGGGGTGGGGCCGGCCGGCGGCGCTGTGGGGCCAGTGGTGGCGGGTCGGATCGGTACGGGTACTACGCCACACCTGAGGCCCAAAGTGAGCCTTATGGAACTCGAACTCTTTGCTTATTTCGCTTATGGGAGGATGTTCGGTGGTGGGCAGAACGCCGCCCGGAGCGCATGTGAGGAGCGGGGCGATGAAGACGATCGGGCTGATCGGCGGGATGAGTTGGGAGTCGACAGCGGAGTACTACCGGTTGTTGAACGAGTTCACGCGCGACCGGCTCGGGGGGCTCCATTCGGCCCGATGCGTAATCTATTCATTGGATTTCGCAGAGATCGAGCAGTTGCAGGTCCAGGGGCGTTGGGCTGAGGCCGGCGAGATCCTGGCCGCGGCTGCTCGGTCCCTGGAGGCGGCCGGCGCTGACCTGGTACTCATCTGCACCAACACCATGCACAAGGTCGCCGACGTCGTGGGGGCGGCGGTGTCCGTCCCGCTGCTGCACCTGGCCGACGCCACCGCAGACGCCGTACGGGCATCAGGCCTGCGACGGGTCGGACTGCTGGGCACGGCGTTCACCATGGAGCAGGACTTCTATCGAGACCGTCTGGAAGCGGCCGGGCTCGCGGTCCGCGTCCCGGATGCCGACGGACGCGCACTCGTCCACCAAGTGATCTACGAGGAGCTCTGCCTCGGTGTCGTGCGGGACGCATCGCGCACCGGTTACCGGAAGGTCATGGACGACCTCGTTGCTGCTGGCGCCGAAGGCATCATTCTGGGCTGCACCGAAATCGAGCTTCTCATCGGCACCGAGGACAGTCCCGTTCCGCTCTTTCCCACCGCACGACTGCATGCCGAGGCAGCGGTGGACGCGGCGCTGGCCGGCCCCGGGAACGACACCCCCGACCCGCGACGCCCGCATCCCGCTGACAGGAGCGTGAGCACACTTCCTGCGTGAGTCGCGTCGCCCGCGACACGACGGCTGGGTTTCGGGCCGGGCGGCGCACCGTTCCCCTGCACCCGGCGGCGGCCCGGGCAGGTTGCCGGGCACCTTGCCGGCGCCGGTGCGGGACACCCGCCCGCATCGGATGTCCGTCAACGGCCGGATCACGACGATCGTCCTTGCAGGCCCCTGGGGCCTGTGCCAGCATGCGATTTGCGCGATCGTGATCTTGGAACCGGCCGCGGTGCCGGTGAGCGGCCCGCGCCGATCTGTTGACGAGAGGTGCGACATTGAATTCGTCTGCCGACCCCGGGCAGCCCGTTCACACGACCCGGTCCGGCCCCTCCCACCAGCCCTCCGTACCCGCCCAGCCCGGCGGCGGCCCCTTCACCGACCCGGTGACCGCCCCGGCCGCCGACCCCGTCGCCGAGCGCTTCCACTTCCTGGTGAACGCCCCGGCCCTCTTCAACGCCGTCGTCACCGCCCTGGAATGGGACGTCTTCGGCCATCTCGCCGAACACCCCGGCGCGTCCTTCGAGGAGCTGTGCGCGTCCACCGGCGTACCGGCCCACTCCCTGCGGGTCCTCCTGCACGCCGTGTGCACCACCGGCCTGCTGGAACGGAACGCCGACGGCACGTACCACAACGCACGGGCGGCCACGGAACTGCTCGCACCCGACGGCCCCGACAGCTGGCGCCGCATCCTCACCGGCTGGAGGGAGATCTACTACCCCGCCTTCTCCCGGATGAGCGAGGCTCTCGCAGCCGGCACCAACACCGCGCTGGACGACTACCCGGGCGAGGGATCGACGCTCTACCGCCGTCTGGCGCACGACCCGCAGCTGGAGGCGGTCTTCCACCGCAGCATGAGCGCCTTCACCCTCAAGAGCCTCGATGCGCTGGTCGAGTCCGAGGAGTTCGCGACCGTTCGGCACCTCCTCGACGTCGGCGGCGGCGACGGAACCACCAGCGCGCGGCTGACCGCGCGGTACCCGAGCCTCCGCTCCACCGTGTTCGACATCCCGTCGGTCGCGCGGCTGGCGGCCGACGCCCAGGCCGGGGACCGCATCCAGCTGCACCCCGGCGACCTCTTCACGGATCCCTTCCCGGCCGGTGCGGACGCCGTGCTCTTCAGCCACGTGCTGGAGATATTCTCCGGCGAGCAGATCACGGAGCTGCTGGCGAAGGCACACTCCGTCCTCCCTTCCGGCGGAAGGGTGTTCGTCTACGGCTACAACGCCTCCGACGACGAGACCCGGGGATGGTACTCCGCGCGCCTCTCCCTCTACCTCAACGTGCTCGCCAGCGGCCAGGGAATGGCCTACCCGGCCCGCGACTACGAGGAGTGGATGCTCCGGGCCGGCTTCGGCGACGCACGGACGCTCACCGGCTACCCCTACGAGCACGGTCTGACCATCGGCACCAAGCCATGAGCCGGGGTCGCTTCCCCGCAGCCGATCCCGGGCCCCCCGCCACCGCCTCCCCCGTCCGCTACCTGGTCTGGCTGGCCACCCGCCAGCGGGCCAGCCTCGCGCTGGCCACGGTGTTCGGCGTGTTGTGCACCCTGGCACAGGCGCTGGTGCCGGTGGCCATCGGCCTCGGCATCGACCGGGGGCTGCTCCAGCGGGACCGGGGCGCGCTGCTGCTGTGGGGCGGGGCGGTGCTGTCCCTCGGAGTCTTCCAGGCGGTCGTGGGGATGCTGCGCGACCGGGCGTCGACCACCAACCGGTTCGGGGCCGTGTACGGGACCACCCAGCTGGTCGTCCGCCAGGCCACCGAACTCGGTGCGGAACTGCCCCGGCGTGCCTCCACCGGTTCGGTCGTCAGCGTCGGCGCCATGGACGTCGGCCACCTCGGCACCGCCCTGGAGGGCACGGCACGGGGCAGCGGTGCGGTCGTCTCGATCCTCTTCGCGTCCGTGTTCATGCTGGTCACCTCCTGGCAGCTGGGACTGCTGGTGCTGATCGGCGTTCCGCTGATCGCCGCCACCGTGGCCCGGTTGCTGCGCGTGCTGCACGGCCGCCAGCAGCGGCTGCGCGACGAGCAGGGCGCGCTCACCGACCTGTCGGTCGACATCATCGACGGGCTGCGCGTCCTGCGCGGCTTCGGCGGCGAGAAGGTCTACGGCCGCCGCTACCGTGACGGCTCCCAGGCCGTGCGCGCAGAGGGCATGCGGGTAGCGGCCACCGTCGCCGACATCGCCTTCCTGCGCGTGCTGCTCCCCGGGGCCCTGCTGGTCGCCATCGTCTGGCTCGGCGCGTACCAGGTCGGCACCGGCCGCCTCGAACCCGGCCTGCTGGTCGCCTTCTACGGATACGCCGTCTTCCTCACCGACCAGCTGGGGCAGGTCACCACCATGCTCGACCAGCTGACCCGGGCCACCGTCGCGGCGCGTCGGGTCCTGGACTTCCTGGGCCTGGAGCGGGAACTGCCCTCGGGCACCCGGCCGCTGCCGGACGGAGCGGACGACCTCCCGCTGCACGACCCCGACTCCGGCCTGACCGTTCCGCCCGGCCGGCTGCTCGCCGTGGTGTGCGGCTCGGACGAAGACGCCCGGACCCTGGCGGACCGGCTCTGCAGGTACACCGACTCGGCCGTCCGGCGCGGCGACACGCCCCTGGCCGCCCACCGGACCGACGACCTGCGCCGCCACGTGCTCCTGACCGACAACGACGCCACCCTGTTCGCGGGGCGGCTCGGCACGGAGCTCGATCCCCGCGACAGCCGGCCCGAAGACGCCGTTCTGCGAGCCCTGGACGCGGCCTCCGCCCGGGACGTCGTCGACGCCCTGCCCGACGGGCTGGCGCACGAGATCGCCGGCGGACGCGAGTTCTCCGGCGGGCAGCAGCAGCGGCTGCGTCTGGCCCGCGCCCTGCTGGCCGATCCGCAGCTGCTCGTCCTCGTGGACCCGACGAACGCCCTCGACGCCCACACCGAGGGCCGGGTCGCCCGCGGCCTCGGCCCGTACCGCGCCGGCCGGACCACCGTCGTCTTCACCACCAGCCCCATCGTCCTCGACCACGCCGACCGCGTGGTGTTCGTCAAGGACGGCAAGGCCGTCGCCGAAGGGCACCACCAGGGCCTGCTCGCCGACCCCGACTACCGTGCCGTCGTCACCAGGGAGGTCCCGGCATGACCGCCACCGCCGCCCCGCCCGCCGAACGGCTGCCCGTCGCCTCCCCCGAGGAGGTCCGGGCCCGGGCCCGGCGCACCATGCTCAGGCACCGGGGCGCGCTGGCCCGTTCACTGGCACTGCACGCGCTGGCGTGCCTCGCCGCGCTGGCCGCGCCCCAGCTGCTCGGCCGGATCGTCGAGGACGCGGCACGCGGAACGATCGCGGTCACCCCGGTGGCCCTCGCGATCTGCGCCGCGGTGGTCCTCCAGGCGGTCCTGACCCGTTTCGCGCGGCTGGCCTCCCTGCGCCTCGGCGAGACCGTACTCGCCGAACTCCGCGAGGAGTTCGTCGACCGGGTGCTGTCCCTGCCCACCCACACCGTGGAGCGGGCCGGGACCGGGGAGCTGGTCACCCGGACCACCCGGGACGTCGACGTCCTCGCCTTCACCGTGCAACGAGCCGTCCCCGACACCCTGGTGGCGGGCACCACCATCGTCCTGACCATCGGGGCCGTCTGCCTGACCGACCCACTGCTGGTGCTGCCCTGCCTGGTGGCCGTACCGGTCCTGTGGCTGTCCACCCGCTGGTACCTGAGGCGGGCCCGAGCCGGCTACCTGCGGTCGAACTCCTCGTACGCCCGACTGACCGACCACCTCGGCGAGACCGTGGCGGGCGCCCGCACGGTGGAGGCACTCGGGCTCCAGGGGCGGCGGCGCGGACGGACGGACACGGACATCGCCGCCTCCTACGAGGCCGAACTGCACACCCTGAACCTGCGCAGCATCTACCTGCCGATCGCCGACACCGGATACATCCTGCCGGTGGCCGCCACCCTGGTCATCGGCGGGCTGATGTACATCGAAGGGCTGGTCGGCCTGGCCGCCGTCACCGCCGCCACCCTGTACGTCCAGCAGGTGATCGGGCCCGTGGACACCCTGCTGTACTGGATGGACGAACTCCAGGTCGGCGGCGCGTCCATGGCCCGCATCCTCGGCGTGCGCGACGCGGCCGCCGCGGACACCTCCGGCAGGAGCGCCCAGGACACGACGCCGCGCCCTGCTCCCCGGGACGGTGCGATCGACGTACGGGGGGTGCACTTCGCCTACCGGGAGCAGCAGGAGAGCCTGCGCGGCATCGACCTGCGCGTACGCCCCGGTGAACGGCTGGCGGTCGTGGGCCCTTCCGGGGCCGGCAAGTCCACCCTCGGCCGGCTCGTCGCCGGGATCGACACCCCCGGCCGCGGCGACGTCGCCCTGGGCGGGGTGCCCCTGACCGAGCTGTCACCGGCCGCGCTGCGCCGCGGCGTCATCCTGGTCACGCAGGAATACCACGTGTTCCGCGGCACCCTGGCCGACAACCTGCTCATCGCCCGCCCCGACGCGCAGCCCGCGGACCTGGAACGCGCCCTGCGGGCCGTGGCCGCCTGGGAGTGGGCGTCGGCGCTGGGCCTGGACCACGAGGTCGGCTCCGGCGCGGCCGAGCTGTCCCCGGGCCGGGCCCAGCAGCTCGCGTTGGCCCGACTGGTGCTGCTCGACCCGCCGGTCGTGGTCTTCGACGAGGCGACCGCGCTGCTCGACCCGCACACCGCGCGCACGGTGGAACGGGCCCTGGCCGGGCTGCTCAGCGGCACGGTCGTCTCCATCGCGCACCGGCTGCACACCGCCCACGACGCGGACCGGGTGGTGGTGCTGGAGGACGGCCGGATCACCGAGAGCGGGACCCACGACGAACTGGTGGGCCGGGGCGGTGCGTACGCGCAGCTGTGGAAGTCCTGGCACGGGTGAGGTGAGGGCCGCCCGGTGGCCGAACGCCCCTCGCCCCACCGGGCCGCGGGCTCGTCCCACCGGGCCGCGGGCCCGGCTCACCAGGCCACGGGCAGCCGGTGGACCCCGTAGAAGCCCATGTCCTCGCCCAGCGGCACCTCGGACGGCGGCACGGCCAGCCTCAGGCCGGGGAAGCGGGCGAAGAGCGCGGGGAACCCGACCCGCATCTCCGTGCGGGCCAGGTGCTGGCCGATGCACTGGTGCGCTCCGTGGCCGAAGGCGAGGTGACCGGCGGCGGGGCGGGTGATGTCGAGGCGGTCGGGGTCCTCGAACCGTGCGGGATCACGGTTCGCGGCGGAGAGCGAGACCGTCACGGACTGCCCCGCGCGCAAGGTGTGCCCTTCCAGCGTGACGTCCTCCAACGGGGAGCGGGGCACCCCGAAGTGGAAGATGGTCAGGTAGCGCAGCAGCTCCTCCACGGCGTTCCCGGCCAGGGAGGGGTCGGCCGTCAGAAGGGCCAGCTGGTCGGGGTGGGACAGCAGCGCGAAGGCGCCGAGCCCCAGGGAGCCGGCCGTCGTCTCGTGCCCCGCCGACAGCAGCAGGGCGCCCGCGCCGGCGACCTCGGCGGTGGACAGATCGCCCCCGGTGACGAGCGTGCTCAGCAGGTCGTCGCCCGGCGCACGGCGCCGGTGCCGGGCCAGCTCGGTGAGGAAGGCGTCCAGTTCGGCCATCGCGGCTGCGGCTTCCGCGGCGGTCGCCTCGATCCTGAAAAGGGTGGCGCTGCTGCGCTGGAAGCCGGCGCGTTCGGAGTAGGGCACACCCAGCAGCTCGCAGATCACCAGCGAGGGGACGGGCAGCGCGAACCGCTCGACGAGGTCGGCCCGGCCGCCGAGGCCGGCCATCGCCTCCAGGTGCTCGTCGACGATCTGCTCGATCCGGGGCGTCAGGGCCCGGGTCCGGCGGGCGGTGAACCAGCCCATGAGGTGCCTGCGCAGCCGCGTGTGGTGGGGCGCGTCCATGTCGACCAGCCAGCCCGGCAGGGCGGAACTGCCGTAGAACGGGTCCGTCCCCGGCCGGGCCACCGGCACCCGCTTGAGTTCCGAGCGCGCGCTGAAGCGGGGGTCGGCGAGCACCCGGCGGGCCGGCTCGTGGCCGGTGACCAGCCATCCGATGTGGCCGTCGGGGTAGCGCAGGCGGCTGACCGGGCCGCGTGCGCGCATCGCCGTGAGCTCCGGGGGCGGGTCGAACGGGCAGGTCCGGTCCCGGGCAGTGGGGTGGGCCGGAACGGCCCGGCCGCTCATGACCGGGCTCCGGCGGTGGCCGCGGTGCCGGGCCGCGGCCCGGCGTGGGCCCTGAGGAAGGCGACGAGCCGCCGTACGCCCTCGTCGATCTGCTCCGGGTCCAGGTAGCTGCACGACAGGCGCAGCGTTCGGGTGCCTCCGCCGCCCGGATGGAAGGGGGCCATCGGGGTCCACAGGACGCCGTACTGCGCCGCCGAGGTCTCCAGGAGGTCCGTGTCCGCCGGCACCGGCAGCCGCATGCGCACGAAGAACCCGCCGCCGGGCCGGTTCCACTCCACCCCGTCCGGCAGGCCGGCGGCCGTCTCGCGGTCCAGCGCCCGCAGCAGGCGGTCGAGGTTGCGGCGGTAGAGCACGGATCTGGTCCGGCTCAGTTCGGCGAGCGAGCCGCCGTGCTCCAGCAGCATGCCGGCGATCAGTGCCTGGCACACGGGTGAGGTGTTGACCGTGACGGCGGTCTTCAGCCGCGCCAGTTCCGCCGCGAGCGTGACCGCGGAGCCGTCGGCGGTGCGGACGGTCTGGTCGGCGACGACGTAGCCGACGCGGGCCCCGGGGAAGCACACCTTGGCGAACGTGCCGATGTGCACGACCCGCTGTCCGGTGTCCAGGGCCTTGAGAGCGGGCAGTTCGGTGCCCGGGAGCGCCGTGAACCCGTACGCGTTGTCCTCCAGGACGAGGAAGTCCTCCCGCTCGGCCAGCTCCAGCAGCCGCGGACGCCGCCCGGCCGCCATACGGGTGCCGCTGGGGTTGGCGTAGTCGGGGGCGACGTAGCACGCCCGGATCCGGCGGCCGCAGCGGCGGGCCGTCCGACACGCCTCGGCCAGCGCGTCGACGTCGAGGCCGTCGGCGTCCTCGGGGACGGGGACCACCCCGGCGCCGAGCAGACTGGCGGCGCTGGTGATGCCCACGAAGCAGGGGTCCGAGACCGCCAGCAGGTCTTCGGGGGAGGCGATCAGGGCACGCAGCGCCAGGAACATCGCCTCCTGCGCGCCGACGGTGATCACCAGCGTGTCGGGGTCGGCGTCGATGTTCTGGTCGCGGCGGAGGGCCTCGGCCACGATGCCGTTGATCAGGCCCCGGGCGGGCCCGTACTCGTAGAGCAGCCGGGCCGCCCCGTCGGGGGTGCGGCCCGCTGCGGCCGCGTGGGCGGTGAAGCGGTCCAGGTAACGGGAGGTGTCCAGCCCGGCGTAGGGGGCCGGGTGCGGGGCTCCCGGGGCGAAGGAGAGGGCGTCCGGGTACCGGCTCATGATCTCGTTGAGGAAGCCGATCGACTCCAGCACCGGGTCCTGGAGCGAGGCGTGCAGGGCCTCGCGGGCGAGGCACGTCATGGGGTGGCCCGAGCGGAGCGCGCCCAGTGGCGCTCGGTCTTGGCCAGGACGTCGGGGCTGTAGATGCGGCGGGCCTGGACGACCGCGAACTCCGCCAGATACGTGCGCAGGAGGTCCACGGGCTCCTCGGCCAGCGTCAGCATGGCCCGGTTGGCGGCCACGGCCGGGGCGGCCAGGTCGCGTACGGCCCGCTCGGCGGCCTCGTCGAGCGCGGCGGCGGGCAGCACCTCGTCGACCAGCAGGGCCGCCGCCGGGTCGTCGGTGCGGATACGGCGGCCCGAGAGGATGATCTGCCGGGCCGTCCGGGCCCCGGTGAGCCGGGTGAGCCGCAGGTTGCCGAGGCCCGGGACGATGCCCTCGTCGGCGGCGGGCAGGCTCAGGAAGGCGCCCTCCTCGGCGATCACGCGGTCGAGGACGAGCAGGAGCTGCATGCCGCCGCCGATGGCGAACGAGTCGACGACACCCACCCAGGGCTTGCCCGCCGTGGCGGTGCGGCCGACGGCTGGATCGTCGCGGAGCAGACCGCGGGCCATCTTGTTGACGTACCCGAGCTCGCGGCCGAGCAGGAACTCGACGAAGGAGATCGCGCCCGAGCGCAGCTCCTTGAGGTTGATGCCCGCGCTGAAGATCCGCTTCCCGGCGTGGCGCGGGTGGGTCACGGGACCGCCGCGCAGGACCCCGACGCGTACGCGGTCGTCGAGGAGGGCGACGTCGACGGCGGTTTCCAGATCGGCGATGAGCCGGTTGTCCTCGGCGTTGAGGCAGTGCCCGTTGCGGAAGGTGACGTGGGCTGCCTCGCCCCGGCGTTCGAGCAGCACGGCGTCGAGCTCCAGCCGGTCCGCACGGCGGAACTCCGCCAGACGGGCGGCCGAGCCCGGGGCCGGGCACAGCATGCTTTCGATGAGGTGCGCGCCCGCGGTCGGGGACCGCAGCAGGGCCCCGAAGAAGATGCCCTGGTCGATCTCACGGCCTTCCTTGTGGGCCTGGAGGCGTCCCCGTTCCTCAGCGAGTTGGGCGGCGTCCGGCACCAGACCGGGGAAGCGTACGGCGGCCTCGGCGGCCAGGTCGGTGAGCCGGGGCCGCCGCGTGCGCCCGGAGGTGAGGCCGTCGTAGACCGCTTCGGCGTGGCGCGTGAGGAAGGCGTGCCGGGCCGCCCGGCAGCCCGCGTGGAGGCGCGCCGCCTGGTCCGACTCGGCTTCGGTGCGGGCGGGGCGGGGCGGCAGGAGGGCGAGCATCCGTTCGGTTTCGGCGGCGTGGCGGGCGAGGGCGTCGGCGTCGGCGGCGAGGTCGCCACCGAAGCCGGGGGCGCAGGCCGAGAGGTCCTTCTCCTGGTGGCTCGCCCGGTTGCTCGCCTGGTCGCTCGCCCGGTCGCTCACGCGGGCTCTCCCGCCGTGCGGCCCGGCTCCGCGGTGGCCAGGCGGCGCAGTTCCCGGTCGCAGGCGGCCAGGTGGGCGCCGAGCGCGTCGTCGAACTCCAGGCTCTGCGCCTCCAGCAGGAGCTGCCGGCGGATGGCGAGCTCGCGGTCGGAGATCCGGCCCATCAGCACGGTCGCCGTGTGCGCCGCCTCCTCGGTGTCGTCCGTGATCTGGTCGATCAGGCCCAGTTCGCGGGCCCGGCCGGCGTCGATGTCGTCGCCCCACAGCACGATCTGCCGGGCGCGGGCCGCCCCGACCTGCTGGGAGATCCGGTAGACGGCCATCCCGGGCCAGAAGTGACCGTCGTTGACCGGCGCGAGGAGCCGCAGGTCCGGGGCGCCGATCCGGTAGTCGCTGACCAGCAGCAGGTCGAGGGCGGGGCCGCCGCAGGCCCCGGAAGCGACGGCGATGCTCATCGCGGGCAGCCGCTCCAGCCTCCGTACGGCCCTCTCCCAGCGATTGATCTGCTGGATGTCCACCGGGCCCGGCCAGGACCGGGCCCCTGCAGGGGCGTCCGGCAGCCGCAGGAGCACCACCGAGCGGTCGGCCCGTTCCTCGGCCCGGTCGCAGGCGTCGTTGACGGCGGCGGTCAGCTCGGGCAGCGGCTGCCCGGCGTCGAGCTGCAGTGTGACGCGCAGCCCGTCCGAGGTGCCGTCGTCCGCGTTCTTGGCCGTGCCTTGCGCCGGTCCGCCCTCCGCGGGCAGCGGCGGCATGTCGTGCGTCCGCATCGCAGTTCCCTTCGTCGTCATGCCACGTCCAGGTCGTGCCACGTCATGCCGTGCGGGCCCGGGGGCGGTGGGTCACCACCGCGCCAGCGCCATCTCGATCGTCGATCCGGGCCCCATCGTCATCAGCACGCCCAGGTCGCCCCGCCGTACCCCGCCTTCGGACGCCAGCCGCTGGTAGGAGAAGAGGAAGGATCCGCTCGACAGGTTGCCGTGGTCGCGCAGCACGCCGGTGGTGTGCCGTACGTCGTGCCGGGTCAGCCCGAGGTTGACCCGCACGGAGTCCACGACCTTCTTGCCCCCGGAGTGCACCACCCAGTGGTCGATGTCGGAGGTCAGCAGCCCGGTACCGCGCAGCAGCCGCTCCAGCGCCCCCGGCGCGTGGGCGCCGACGACGTACGGGACCTGCGGGTCCAGCCAGAAGCTGAACTTGCCGTGCCGGTCGTCCCAGTCGTAGCGCATGGCGTCGACGGCGTCGGGGATGATGCGGCTGGAGAAGCGGAGCAGGGCCGGCGCGAGCGTCCTGCCGGTGTCCTGCCCCCCGTCACCGGGTGCGGTGACGGCGACCGCCGCCGCGCCGTCGCCGAAGAGGCTGTTGACCACGGAGGAGCGCATGGTGCCGTCGAAGACGTACGCCGCCGAGCACACCTCCACGCACACCAGCAGGGCCAGTTCGCCGGGGTGCGAACGCGCCCAGCCGGCAACCGCGTTCAGGGCGTTCAGACCGGCGTTGCACCCCATGCCCACGACGTCCAGCCGCGCGCACGAGACGTCGATGTCCAGCTCCTTGATGAGCAGGGCGGAGAACCCGGGGGTCAGGAATCCCGTGGACGTGACGCAGCAGAGGTAGCGCACGTCCGACAGCCGGGCGCCGGCGTCCGCGAGGCAGTTCTCGATCGCTCGGCGGCCCAGTACGAGGCCGTGTTCGGTGTGCTTGCGCAGCAGTTCGCCCTGCGATTCCACCACCGGGGAGCCGTCCGGGGCGAGGCCGGGGAGGGTCAGGCCCCGCCGCTCGATGGCGCTGTTGAGGAAGACCGAGCGGACACGGGGATCGGTGACGGCCAGCAGGTCGAGCAGCTCGCGCTGGCTGTAGCTGGTGTCGGGGACAGCCGTGCCGACCCCGGCGAGTCGGGCGGCTCCGGCGTCCGGTCGGGTCATCCGAGGTAGTCCTCCGGGCCGCCTTCGCGCACGGTGTCCAGCGTGAAACAGTGGAAGCCTCCTCCGAACAGCCGCCGGTGCCGGTGCCGGACCGGGACGACCGTGAACCGGTGCTTCTCCAGGGTCCGCACCAGCTCCGGGCAGGCTTCGTTGACCAGGACGGTGTCGGGGCCGGCGGACAGCACGTTGAGATCTATGAACGGGCTGGTCAGCACCAGGTCCTCGTCCTCGTAGCGGGGGAAGTTGTCGGTCTCCGGCGCGGGCGCGACGATCCGGTCCCAGCGCCGCAGCGCCTCGGGCAGCCTGTCGGCGACGGCCTCGGAGCGGACGAGCAGCGTGCCGGGCCGCAGCGCCAGGACCATGCTGTCGATGTGGCTGTCGCTGAGCCGGTGCACACGGTGGATCCGGAACCGGTCCCCCACGTGGCGCTCCAACCAGTCACAGGCCAGGGCATGGTGCGCGGTGGAGACGTTGACCACGAGGTCGCGGCCGAGCCGCAGGACCTGGGCGCCGTCGAACATCATCTCGATGCCCACGTCGTAGGGCGACGGGCTCGGCGTGCCGATGGGTTCCGTGGGCCCGCCGACCGTGCTCTCACGGGCGTAGTCGAGGTCGAACGACGCGTCCGTCATCAGGGGGCGCGGCATCACCGTCCAACGGGCGCCCTGCGCGAAGTACCGCTGGAAGACCGGCGTGAGGAACTGGGTCTCGAAGTAGCGGGAGCGGATCATGGGCGGAGTCTCGATGATCTCGTCGCCCAGGATCAGCGTGTTGTCGCGGATGTTCAGCGGCGGGACGACGGAGGCGGACCAGGCGGGCGTCCGTATCTCGCTGGTGCCGGCATCGAGGTCCATCGGTCGGTGCACCGCGACCCCGAGGTCGGTCAGGGCCGCGGCGATGCCTTCGAGGTCCTCGACGAGCTCGTCCACGTAACGCTGCTTGATGGGCACCCGGCCGCGGCGCACGCCGTCCTGGTCGGTGTCCCCTGCCTTGGCCCCACTGACCGACAGCCGCGGGTAGTACCACTCGGACCGCGAGGAGTTGTCGCCGGCGATGTTGTCGTGGAAGAAGAGGTCGAAGGACAACTCCCGCTCGTGCGACGTGTAGTTGGCCGCCGAGCCGACGACCACTTCCTTGAGGGTGGACCATTCGTCGAAGCTGTTCAGCGTCATCGTGAGCTCCATCGATCGCTTGGTGTGCGCCACCACCGAACCCCGTCGGCTCCGACCAGCCCGGACCGGGTTGTCGCGCTCCCCAGCGTCGGCGCGGTGGCGATCAGCGGCAAGGGGCTTTCGCCGCAGTGGCCGTTTTTCGGTCTCCCCCCGTGAGGGGCGTCCCCCGTCCGGCACGCAGAGGGCGGGTGCGCGCGTGTCGGAGGAATATTCCTGGTCAGTGTGGTCACGCGACCGGCGGAACGGGATTCCTCAGATCTGTTCACGACGGCAACGGGGCATTCGCGAGAAGTGTCTGGATCCATTCACGGACCACCCTTGTGAATGTGATGTGAGTCACACTGACCATCCGGGCGGCGCCCGGTGTGCTTCCATCGGATCCGGCGAGGCCCCCGGCCGACAGGGCGACACCGAGAGCGTCCTTCAGGGCCAACAGCGCTGATTCCCGACGGATTTCCCCCACCGCAACAGGTTCCCCCGACTCTTTCGGAACCCAGGCCTTCCGCACGCCGGAGCCCCGACAACCGGGTTTCTTCGCCCAGGCGGCCCGGCCCGTACCTCCCGCCGCGCACGGCACGACGACGGCGCACGCCGGGATCTCGACCTGTGTGCGCTTGCAATGCATCGCATGCCGCGCGCCGCACGCTCCTGCGCATGCGTCACCCCTTGCCCCCCTTCCCGCACACGGACGACGAGGTGGACACACAGACATGCCCCGGCTCCTGATCGGTAACCGACCGAGTGACGACCTGGTGGGAACGTGGGGCAAGCCCGCCATGGGCTGGTGGGCCCAGCGCCTGCTCTGGTTCGTCCGCGACGGCGACGTCCTGGTGCTGCCCGAGCCCCCGGACGAGGCGTTCCTGTCCTACGTCACCGGACTGACCGGCACGGACCGCACGAGCCTCACCCTCGTGGTCCGGCCGGCCGGGGAGCGCCCCGGGGACTGGCTGCTCGACCCCGAACTGGCGGAGCGAACCAGGCAGGCCCTGGCCGGGCGGCCCGTGGACGGGGTTTTCGCCCTCTGCCCCAACGAGGCGGTGGTCGAACTCGCCAGGGCGGTCGGCGTCGAGGAAGCCGTGCCCGGCCACGCCTTCCTCGACCAGGGCGGCGCCCTGATCGCCGACAGCAAGGCGGTCTTCCGCACGCTCGCCGCCGGCACCGGCCTGCCCCTGCCCGAGGGCGGGGTGTGCGCCAACCAGGAGAGCGCCTACCGCCTGATCACCCGGCTGCTGTCGGCGAACCGGCCGGTGATCCTGAAGAAGGAGTTCCTCGCGGCCGGCAACGGCAACGAAGTCCTCACCCTCACCGAGGACATCAAGGTGAACGGCGCCGGCCGCACGGTCCTCCTGAACGATCCGCGGGAAGCGGTGCGCATCTACCTCAACGAGCGCTGGGACTGGCTCAGCGAGGGCCGCCGCCACCGGGTGGTCGTGGAGGAGTACCATCCCGGCAGCCGGGGCGTCTTCGCCGAGTTCTGGATCGGGGACGAGGAGATCGAGCTCGGCGGCCAGGGTGAGATGGTGGCCGAACCGGTCGCCGACCACTCCTACCTGCCCGCGCCGGACCTGGCGCCCGACCAGGAAGCCGCGCTGATGGCCGGCGGGCGCAGGCTGTGCGAGGTGCTCCAGGCGATGGGCTACCGCGGCGTGCTGAGCGCCGACGCCATCATCGTCACGCGCGGCACCGACCCCGTCGTCCTCTTCACCGAGTACAACGGACTGGTCACCGGCTCGACCCACGTCTACCACCTCGGCAAGCGGCTGGCCGGAGCGGACTACGCCCGCGACCGCCTGCTGGCCGAGTACGTCTCCTGGCGCGTCCCTTCCTTCGCGGAGGCCCGCGAGCACCTGGACAGCGAGGGCATCGCCTACGACCCGGCCACGCGCACCGGCGTCGTGCTGCTGAACTCCTGGCGGGACAACCCGGGCGTCGTCCCCTACTGCCTGATCGCCGAGGACGTCAGCGCCGCGGAGCGCCTGAAGGAGCGGCTCAAGCAGGCCCCCGGGCCCTGAGCCGCCGCCACCCCACAGACCAGTCCGCGGACGGGTCGACCCCTGCCCGCGGACCGGACACCACACCGCCGCACACGGAGAGGAGTGAAAACCATGCAGAAGGAGTTCGAGGACTTCATGCGCCAGTACGAGGCGTCCCGCGCGCGCCTCAACAAGAGCGAGTCCCAGTAAGGGACTCGCACCGGGCCCCGACAGGGGCCCGGTAGCACCGTCACTCCGGCCGAGGGCCGGACCGTTCGTGGGGGGGGGGGACCAAGAAGGACCCCCCACACGAGACCCCCCCCCCCCCCAAGAACCCCCCCCCCCACGGCCCGGAACACAAAACCCCTCCCCCCCCCAGGAGGAAAC